>JALTKP010000181.1 GCA_027078075.1 Gammaproteobacteria bacterium
CTGCAGGCTCAACAGGTGCAGATTCTGCAACACGGGAATCAGTAGCGGTGCTACTTTGTTGTGATACAGCTGGCTTAGTTGCTGCCGGTGCGGCAGGCGTAGCACGACTAGCAATTGGTGTAGTACTGACTTCTGCTGGCTGAAAAGACAACATCCGAAGTAAAACCATTTCGAAACCACCGCGTAACTGCGGCGCAAGGGTTAAATCACGTCGGCCAATCAATGCAATTTGATAATAAAGCTGAACATCTTCTGGCGATATCTCTGTAGCAAAATTTGCAACGGCTTCATAGTCAGCTTGTGACGTATCCACCGCATCAGGTGCGGCTTGGGCCACTGCTATCTTTTGTAACGTGCTTAACAAATCGACAAGTACTGTTTCATAATCAACAGACTGTTCCGACATGATTTGTACACAATTAAGTAAACCCATGGCATCGCCTGCAACTAAGTTACTCAACACATCGACCACATGATGTTTTTCGATCACGCCCAGCATATCGCAGACGTCGGCTTCTTTTAATTCACCACCGCCAAAGGCAATCGCTTGGTCAAGTAAACTCAATGCATCTCGCATACTACCCTGTGCGGCACGTGAGATATGTTGTGTCGATGCTGCATCTGCCTGAATCTTTTCTTGTTCAAGCAAAAATACTAAATGATCGTGAATTTGATCTTGTGGTAATGCTTTTAAATTAAACTGCAGACAACGGGATAAAATAGTGACCGGTAATTTCTGAGGATCAGTTGTCGCTAATAAGAATTTTACATGCGGTGGTGGCTCTTCGAGTGTTTTCAACAGCGCATTAAAACTGTGATTAGAGAACATATGTACTTCATCGATTAGATACACTTTGTAACGTCCGCGTGTTGGCGCGTACTGCACGTTATCAAGTAATTCACGTGTTTCATCGACCTTGGTTCGTGAAGCCGCATCGACTTCAATCAAATCAACAAAGCGCCCTTCATCTACCTCGACACAGGTACTGCATTCACCACAAGGGGTAGAGCTAACACCTTTCTCACAATTCAGTGATTTGGCTAAAATTCGAGCAATTGTCGTCTTGCCGACACCACGTGTACCCGTAAATAGATAGGCATGATGTAGCCGATCGTTATCTAAGGCATTAATAAGTGCCCGCAGAATATGGCTCTGACCGACCATTTCATTGAAGCTGCGAGGGCGCCATTTCCGCGCCAGCACTTGATAGCTCATGCAAACTCTCTAAAGGAATAGTTATTAGTGCGGTCTATTCTACCGACTCAGGCCGCTTACTGCACCACTGATTTACACAATTGTAGAATGGAAAAACAAGCACTTAGAAGAAAGGTGACTCACGCCAGCCACACTCCGGCACACGATGCAGCTGCTGCGGCTGCTCCCTTCCAGGCCTGACCGGGTTCACAACATCTCGTTGCGGAAGGACCGACGCGAGTCGGGCGCCATTATCGCTGAGCTTGAGGCAATGTGCCAGCCTTTAATGACGATTTATGTATTAGGTTATCAGCTATCCTTCACTCGTTTTGCAAATGAGCGCAACATCGTCATGATAACAACCAGATAGCCTTGGAAATCAGGAATCGACCTACCCATCACCACTATTTTAAAAACAAGCAAATGTGGTTAGAGGGACAATAAGGTAACTCTGTAGCCTAAATAACATCATGGCTTTTCGTGTGTTACAATTCCTCGCCTAAAATTTAGGAGAAGTGTCCGAGTGGTTGAAGGAGCTCGCCTGGAAAGCGTGTATACGTTTATAGCGTATCAAGGGTTCGAATCCCTTCTTCTCCGCCAAACAATTAACTACCAGCAAAGGTAGTTTATATTAAGACCGTCCATTAGGGCGGTTTTTTATTTATGTGCTGCCCGCTGTGCTTCAATTGCTTTACCCACTAATTGAATCAAAACTTTAAATCTTTTATAGGCCATCTCATCAAGGTGACAATCCTTGGTATGTCGATCAGCGTAAAACATTCCAATCGGCTTCTCGTCAACAAAAACCGAACCAGCATAAAATGAATCAGTACAAATAATATCTTTGAATTTTTCAGGTACTAATTTTAAATATTTTTCTTTATTATCATCATTCAACCAGATGCTCTGTGCTTTTTTCATCACATGAGTAAATAAATTTACCGGTACCAATAATATTTTGAATTGATTAAATTCAGGATCATTATCTGTTCCTATCATGTATCTCGCTTTAAGCTCATCATGTTCAACACCTTCCAGCATCGCAAACACAACCCGATTCAAACCCAAACCATCATGCATCGCTCTCATTACCAGCGTCATCAACGTACTCAAATCAATTAACGATGCCGCTGTACGAATATTTTCTACTAAGTCGTTATAAACATCTAATTGTGGCATTAAACAGAAATGTTGCGGCCCATATTGCTCCTCTGCAACAATAAGATTGCCTTCGCAATCTAAATCAAACTCAGGAATTCTAGGCAATAACGTAGCGGCAGGGATAACTTGGTACCATTCTGATTCACGTGCTGCTGAAATTGCATTTTGATGGATAATCGATGTTGCTCGATCATGTCCTAGTTCAAGGTACTCAGCAATATTTTCCGTACAACTCATCATCTCAGGTGAATACCAACCTGACTCAGCAAGTCTTGCTAATTGACAGGCAAGCATCACACCATAAACACGTGGGTTGGTTGCTTTGTCTGCCATTAGTGCATCAACAACCAATTCAGGTAATTTCCATTTCACGGCTAAAGCATGGCTGAGTTGCTTAAGACTAAAACCTAATACCAAATATTGAGCTTCATCGGCTGACATGTCATCATTTTCGATCACATCACGAATTTGGTTTATTTCATCGCCACCATTTAACAAAATAGCCATGGCTCCAATGTTATGCATAAACCCAGCTACAAATGATTCCTTTGGTACCATATCAGCACGGCGACTTGCCCAGTCATATGCTTGATAACCAGCATGAAAAGCACGGCAAGCAACATGCATATAAGCTCTCATATGTTCATTTTCTGCAGGCAACTGTAATGATGTCATTTCATCAGGAAGGCGTTTTATTTTTTCAAGACCAATCATCATGGTGGCGCTTTCAAGTGTCGTAACTTCTGAAGATAATCGCCCACGAGGTAAAGAGTTTGCCCAACGCAGCATTGTTAAAACAGTACCGGGATCATGCAACATGCTGTCACAAAACCGATCCACCGACATACCCGTCGATGACTTCATTGCCACAACACTTTTTGCAGTAACATCAAGTATTGGAAACTTGATGCCGGCAAGCAATTCGACCCAACCATTCAGGTCGAGTTTCTTGTCATTTTCTGCTGTTAATGTGCTCATTTATACTCTTTGAATTAATCTTACCTTTGCTTGTCCTAATGACATCGACCAAAATCCTGTTTTCCTTAGCTATTTTCACCTTAAATATTTCAAAAATAAGTCATTATTTGATTCAAGATTGTTGGAAAGATACCGATAGCCTCAAATATGTAGTGTTTAATACATCGGAGTGTGTATGTTTCTTATTATTGGTGCCCTTGTTGTACTTGGTTCAGTTGCAGGTGGCTTTGTTTTATCTCATGGTAATTTGGCGGCTCTTTGGCAACCCTTTGAAATTCTGATCATTTGTGGGGCAGCCTTTGGTGCATTCCTTATTTCAAATCCCATGAAAGTAGTCAAAGGCGCCTTCAGTGGTGTGCTTGGCCTGCTCAAGGGTGCCAAATACGGTAAAAAAGAATACATGGAGCTTCTGTCTCTTATGTTCGATATTTTCGCCACCGTACGAAAAGAAGGCATGATGGCAATCGAAGAACATATTGAAGATCCCAAAGAAAGTTCTGTTTTTAGCAAATACCCTAAGATCATTAAAGATCATCATGCACTGGATTTCATTTGTGATTATTTACGTATTATCGTTGGTGGTAATATGAACCCATTTGAAATTGAAAATCTTATGGATATTGAATTAGAAACGCACCACCACGAAGCTGAGCAACCCTCGGCAGCTATTACGCGTGTTTCTGATGCGATGCCTGGCTTTGGTATTGTTGCCGCCGTATTAGGTATCGTTATTACCATGGCATCTATTAGTGAACCACCTGATGTTATTGGTGCTCACGTTGGCGCAGCATTAGTCGGTACCTTTTTTGGTATTTTATTTGCGTATGGTTTTATTGGGCCAATGGCAACCGCAATGGAACATCGTGCTGCCGATGATGCAAAATTTCTTGAATGCATCAAGGTATGTATTCTTTCAACGCTGAATGGTTACAGCCCTCAAATTGCAGTTGAGTTTGGCCGCAAGACTTTATTCAGCAGTGATCGACCTAGTTTTAGTGAACTGGAAGAATATCTGAAAGAACAAAAAGCCTCATAACCGAGTTGTTAGATAATGGAAGATAAAAAACAACCGATTATAATTAAGCGTATCAAGAAAGGTGGTCATGGCCACCATGGCGGTGCATGGAAAGTTGCCTTTGCCGATTTTGCTGTAGCAATGATGGCATTCTTCATGGTGATGTGGTTGTTAGGTTCTGTTCCAACTGAAACACTCGGTGGTATTTCTGATTATTTTGAAAATGTCAGCTTAACGGAAGGGCAAGCTCCCGTACCAAGCGCCGGTATGAATGGTCCCGGTGGTGCTAGCACCAGCATGATCGACATGGGCGGCATGATGGATATCGCTAAAGGTGATGGCGATAAAATCAATCAAAAAAATCAATCTGATGAAGAATCTATCACTGACTCAGAAGATGAAGCAATAAAAGCGGCGATGAAAGCAGAAGCAGATGAAAAACAGCGTCTGAACGATCTCATGAAAGATATGGTTGATGCCATTGGTAAGAATAAAGCACTCTCCCCTTTCAAAGATCAATTGCTGCTTCAGGTCACTGCCGAAGGTTTACAAATTCAAATCGTCGACAAAGATGACCGTTCGATGTTTGATAGTGGTGGCTCACATATTAAAAATCACATGCGTGAGATACTTTATGAGGTTGCTGGGTTCTTAGAAACAGTTCCTAATAAAATTAGTGTTAGTGGACACACTGATGCATCCTCGTTCACAGGTCGTGAAGACTACAGTAACTGGGAACTATCTGCTGACCGTGCCAATGCAGCACGGCGTGCACTTGAAGAAGGTGGGCTTTCAAGAGATCAAGTAGGTCGTGTTGAAGGCATGGCGGCATCTCAACTCTTCAAGAAAGATGATCCTTTTAGTAAAAGTAACCGCCGCATTAGTATTTTGGTAATGAATAAGAAAACTGAATCGGCTTTATTAGGAACAGACTACTCGGCACTAGAGGAAGTGGATGAGCCAAGCCAAATTAATGCGGAACCTGAAACGCAAGCACCACTAAAAGCAATACCTAATGAAACGCCAGTGAATGCTTTGCCACCTACCCCAGAACCAATTCCAGCACCTACTCCTGTAGCTAAACCAAAACCTAAAGTAAATAATAATGTGCTAAACGCTCAACCTAATGAAGAAGCATTAAATGAAGCTGCGCCGGAATCACCTAATGGTCTCATTTCGTTACCACAAATTATTGATCCCAGCTTATTACCAGACAATTAATTAAACCAATCATCAATATCACTGTTATCACCGGTTGATAGATCATTTTCATCTAATTTAACTTCCGCAATATCGGTTTGCTCTGCATCACTGTTTGCAACATGCGGTTCTGCATCAAAATGTTGCGTAAACAATTCAAAATCATCTAAACCAACACACAACCAGGTGTTTTTAATCTTATTCTTAGAATCAGAATGAATATACTCTTTCATTACATTGGCAAATGCCTGTGCACAAATTTCTTTAGGTACGCAATAAACACCGGTACTAATCATTGGAAAGGCAACTGATGTGATGACACCAGAATCAGTATTATGTGTATTTGTATCCTCTGCTACCAATAAAACATTTTGAATTGTTCTCTGCAGTTTCTGTAACTCATCACCAGAGCCCATACGTGGTCCAACAGCATGGATAACGGCCTTAAAGTCGAGTAATCCAGCTGTTGTAATCACCGCATCAGATGTTTCAAGTGCGCCGTGATGCTCAATCCATGTATCACATTCTTTATCTAAGGAATCGCCCGCCATTCTGGAGATAATCTCAGCCAAACCACCACCATGAGATAAACCAGTGTTAGCAGGATTCACAATCGCATCAACTGGTGTGGCAAAAATATCCCTTACGGCAATCGTAAATACGGCGTCGCCACCAACTTTTAATAGTGGTAAATCAGACATAATTTAATTTTTTTTGATTATTTTTTTCAATCTAACTGTATCTTATTGATTTAACGACTTTATTCAAGTGTATTAACAAGTATTTCACCCATTTAGTTGCTAAAATCAGAATAGAAGTCAATTTCTGTTGTCATAACATGACAGAAAAATATTGGGGTATGCAATTGGTTCGTTATTTATCATTCATAATTTTGTCTTTGTTGTTAACAGGTTGCGAAAAACCGCAAAGTTTACTTGAGCAAATACAACACGATGGCCTATTGCTCGTTGCTACACGCAATAGCCCTACCACCTATTACGAAGGACCTGATGGTCCTACCGGTTTTGAATATGATTTAGTCAGCCGCTTTGCTAAAGAGCTAAAAGTTAAAGTAAAAATCATTACTCCCTCTAACTTAGCTGACACCCTATCGTTAGTTTCACAAAATCAGGTTCACTTTGCTGCAGCAGGACTAACAATCACCGAGTCACGGAAAGATTGGGTACGGTTTGGCCCCTCTTATCAAACCATTACCCAACAATTAGTTTATCGAATGGGTACGGAAAACAAACGACCTCGCAAACTTGCCGACTTGGTCGGTCGGCATATTGAGGTCGTTGCAAATAGCAGTCATGTTGAACAACTAGAAGAACTGCAAGCTTCTCAACCAGAACTTGAATGGGTTGAAAATCCAGAGCTTGATAGTGGTGAATTACTTAACCTCGTCTGGGAGCAAGTTATTGATTTGAGTATTGCTGACTCAAATGAAGTTAAATTGAGTAAACGCTTTTACCCTGAATTAAATGCCGCTTTCGATATTAGTCAACCGCAACAACTCGCTTGGGCTTTTCCTATCAGTAAAGATGAAAGTCTTTACAATGCCGCAACCAAGTTTATTAATATGATGAGAGAAAGTGGTGAATTAAAGATCTTAATTGATCGTTATTATGGTCATATTGAACGATTTAATTTTGCTGGCACTCGCACATACCTGCGACACATTCATAAACGACTACCCAGGTATCGTGAACTTTTTGAAAAAGCCGCAGAAAAAAACCAATTAGATTGGCGTTTGCTTGCTGCAATTGGCTATCAAGAATCGCACTGGAATCCTAATGCAAAATCCCCTACTGGTGTACGCGGCATCATGATGTTAACACTACCAACAGCAGAATATTTAGGCATAAAAGACCGTGTTGATCCTGCTCAAAGTATCGAAGGTGGCGCTGAATATATTAAAAAATTAATTGGTCGCATACCCACACAAATTAAAGAACCTGATCGCACCTGGTTTGCACTAGCTGCTTACAACGTTGGCCTTGGTCATTTAGAGGATGCTCGTGTTATTACACAAAAACGTGGTGGTAATCCCAATGCATGGAGCGATGTAAAAGAAAACTTACCACTGCTCAGCCGACGCAAATGGTACAAACAAACTAAACATGGCTACGCTCGAGGTAGAGAACCCGTTAGATATGTTGAATATATACGTAGCTATTATGACTTGCTTGTTTGGTACAGTGCGCAACTTGATGAACGTGTAACAGCAGAGGAACCCGAAAAGAATGTTGAAACTATTGAAATAACCTCCCCCGCCCTTTAAAGGTGAATTTCTCTATAAGTGCTTCTTAAGTAATTCAATAATATCTTCGATTGAAAATGGCTTTTCCAAAACTGAATTTGCACCTAATGACAAAGCTTCTGTCAACATTGAGCCAGCACCAGACACCGCAATAACTGGTACCATCGATCCAAGCTCCCGTATAGACTCGATAAACTCTAAGCCATCCATTTTAGGCATTTGTAAATCAGTAATGACGATAGATGGTTGACACTCTTTAAACTTTAATAAGGCATCGTGTCCATTTTCTGCCGTAAGAAAATCAAAAGAGAATGGTTTAAATATCTCCATAATCAAATTGCGAGACTGAACATCATCGTCAACAACTAACACTTTTAAATTGTTTTTTGTTGATTTCATCAATAAACCGAAACCCTATTTCCTATAGAGTACAAAAATACTTAATAATAGTTACATTAAGTCCTGAGGTAATTCCAACACCGATTTGATTTTTAACTTATTCATTATGTGTTGGCGATGAACTTCGACAGTTCGAGGACTAATATTGAGTAAGCGAGCAATTTCTTTATTACTTAATGATTTTGCCAGCATACTCATTACCTCGTGTTCACGTGGTGTTAGCGACAACAACCGTTTTCCCATCGAGTCATCAATTGATAATTCTGACTCTGCATTTTTATTTTTTTCTAATGCAAAATGAATGCTCTCTATCAGTGCATCCCCATCATAAGGCTTCTCTAAAAAATCTATTGCGCCCGCTTTCATGGCATCAACAGCAATATTGACATTGCCATATCCTGTAATAAAGATAATAGGTAGGGTTGAACCTTTCTTATTCAATTCCTTTTGTAATTCAAGACCGCTCATTTCTGGCATATTAATATCCAGAACGATACATCCCTTATGCGTTAACCGAAAAGACTCAATGAATTCAAGAGGATTAGAAAATATTTCAGAATTCAATCCAGCTGAATCCGTTAGAACTTTAATCAAGTCAAGCGAGCGCCGCTCATCGTCAACAATATAAACTGTCTGCTTACTCATAGTGCTTAGGTATTCCTAATTATTATTTTTTATACAATTCACCTACAGTATTAGTTAGTCGGCGATTGTTATTTTTTCTTAAATTAAACTATTCAAAAAACATCAACGATGGTTTCAACATCAATCATAAAAATAAACTGAAAGATCAAACTGACAAGAAATTCAAGGTGACTGACGTAAGTGATATGCGAATTTTTCACCGTTCTAGTTTTAATAGCTATTAGTTTTTTATGGGCTTAATTTAATGGTATATAGAAATGAAATGCAATGTTTACAAATACTTACGTAGTAAGAATCTTTTAACTGAAGGAATATTAAGTGAGTATTATCCGTCACTTGGAAAGGGAGTCGCTGGTTGAATGCATAAAGTTATTTAAAACTATACTAATGGGCTATTTACAAGCATTTTCTTATTAATTATTTGAGAATACTATTCTGTAGCACTTAATATACTGATATTAATCATTTTTAGCTTTACTGCTGTACCTCTTCGATTTGCTCACGCTCAATCGATAGAAACACCTGAAAAGCATTACGTCTATTTGCTTCATTAAAAGCGGGCAAGTCCGAAAAATCTGACCAATCTGCTTCATCATAGACTTCATCAAAAGACTGCAGGTTTTCAAATGCATCTGCCATGATTTTACGTAAAAAAGCCAAATAACGCCGTGTTTGGCCAATTGCTTGATTAGGATCAGCCGCGACCTGACCATGTCCAGGAATAAGCGCTTTTAATTTACTTGTTTCCATCCGCTCTAGCGTCTGTAACCAATGTCGAGTATCCGCATCACCAAGATAAGCGACACGCCCTTCAAAAATTATGTCTCCCGAAAAAAGTACCTGATCAGTATCAACATACAGAGTTAAATCACCATCAGAGTGGGCTGCCCCTACAAGAGATACAGTTAACTTTACTCCACCTTCAGTAAAGCTCTCACCTTTTTCGTAATAATAATCAGGCTTAACCAATCGTGTTTCTTCATTCACCCATGGGCTTAAAGAAAACCGTCGTTCCTCAAGTCGTTCAAGTGAGGTTTCTGAAGAAAGATACTCATCCGCACCAGCAGGTGCAAAAATCTTGGCACCTAAACCTTTAAATACCTGCAACCCATAAATATGATCAGCATGATAATGGCTCACAATTACTTTAGTAATTGGTTTATTCGTGATCTTACGAATTTCTTCGAGCATTTTTTGTGCTAATGATGGTGTTCCTAGCGCATCAAAAATAATGACACTCTCATCGGTGATCACCACACCCGCATTTGAGATAAAACCTTCATTATCGGTTGCAACACCAGGTTCACCTGCTACATACCAAGTATGGTCGGATACTTTAACAAGCGACATCTTTACACCTGTTTCGACATAGGCTTTGCTTGAAGATAAATCTCCATCACATGCAACTAACAACAGTGACAATAGTGCAACAACATAAAATTTCATTTTCTATCCTTTGAAAAACACTTTACCGGCGCTTGCGGAAAAAATCCTTTAATAACTGGGCACATTCATCCGCCATGAGCCCACCTTCTATATCAACGTGGTGATTTAATTTACGATCTTGTGGAATGGTATAAACACTTTCTACTGCACCGGCTCTATGATCTGTTGCACCATAAACAACACGTTCAATACGTGCATGTGTAATTGCTCCCATGCACATCAAACAGGGTTCAAGCGTTACATATAAAGTAGTATCAGGAAGTCGGTAATTATTTAATTTCTTTGAAGCTGCGCGAATAACTTGTATTTCTGCATGTGCAGTAGGATCGTGATTAGCAATTGGCCGGTTCCAACCTTCTGCAACTACTTCACCATCCTTGACAATTACTGCGCCAACAGGCACTTCACCTTCCTGCTCAGCTTGTTTTGCTAATTTAATAGCATGCTGCATAAATTGCTCATCAATATTCATCAATCAGCAAGCCATCTTCATGGAGCGTATTATTCCCACTCAATTGTTGCTGGTGGTTTGCTCGAAATATCATAAGCCACACGAGAAATACCAGTGACTTCATTAATGATTCGACTCGAAACCGTTTCCAAAAACTCATAAGGCAAATGCGCCCAACGAGCCGTCATGAAATCAATCGTTTCAACAGCACGTAGTGATACAACATATTGATAACGACGCCCATCACCGGTTACACCAACAGATTTGACCGGTAGAAACACGGTAAATGCCTGACTAACTTTTTCATACAAGTCATGTACATGTAGTTCTTCGATAAAAATATTATCTGCTAATCGTAAAATATCAGCATATTCTTTTTTAACTTCACCCAAGATACGTACACCAAGCCCTGGCCCAGGGAAAGGATGACGATAGACCATGTCGTAAGGCAGCCCTAACTCAACACCGAGTTTACGTACTTCATCTTTAAATAATTCACGCAGAGGTTCACAGAGCTTTAACTTCATGTAATCAGGTAAACCACCCACATTGTGATGCGACTTAATTAAATGTGCCTTACCTGTTTTAGCGCCTGCCGATTCAATCACGTCTGGATAAATCGTACCTTGGGCTAACCATTTAGCATTATCTAATTTGTTCGATTCTTCTTCAAAGATATCAACAAACAAGTTGCCAATAATTTTACGTTTTACTTCAGGATCATCCTGACCCGCGAGTGCGTCTAAGAATCGCTGTTCTGCATCTACACGAATGACTTTCACACCCATGTGCTCAGCAAAAGTTGCCATCACTTGATCGCCTTCATTTAAACGCAACAAGCCGTTATCAACGAACACACAAGTCAGTTTTTTGCCAATGGCTTTGTGTAAGAGTGCAGCAACCACTGACGAATCGACGCCACCGGACAAACCTAAAATGACCTCATCATCACCGACTGTTTTACGAATGGTTTCAATAGCATCATTAGCAATATTGTCTGCTGTCCATAGCCCATCACAGCCACAAATATCATGCGCGAAACGATTAATAATACGTTCACCTTGATGTGTGTGTGTCACTTCAGGATGGAACTGCAAACCATAAAAGCGACGTGACTCGTCTGCCATACCGGCAATCGGTGCACTTTCTGTTGAACACATCAAAGAAAAACCATCTGGTAACGCAACTACTTTGTCTCCATGGCTCATCCAAACATCAAGTAAGCCATAACCTTCTTTTGTTTGATGATCTTCAATGTCTTTTAATAATTCGGTATGTCCACGGGCTCGTACTTGTGCATAGCCATATTCATGCGTGTCAGCAGATTCAACACTACCACCTAGCTGTGCTGCCATGGTTTGCATGCCATAACAAATACCCAATACAGGAATACCCATTTCAAATACACAATTAGGTGCTCGTGGTGATTCACCTTCGGTAACTGTTTCAGGGCCACCAGAAAGAATAATACCTTTCGGATTAAATTTTGTGATCTCAGCCGCTTCAATGTCGTAGGGATAAATTTCACTGTACACACCTGCTTCGCGAACACGGCGCGCAATTAATTGTGTGTATTGAGAACCGAAATCTAAAATTAAAATACGATCAGCGTGAATATTGGACATGAAGTAACCTGTGATAACTGTAAATCAAAAAAGGCGGGGCAACCCCCGCCTTGGCGTATTAGCTTGAACGGTAATTCGGCGCTTCTTTAGTGATGGTCACATCATGAACATGACTTTCACTCATTCCGGCACTGGTAACACGCACAAACTCGGGTTTAGTCCGCATCTCATCCATTGTCGCACAACCGGTGTAACCCATACTGGCACGAATACCACCAACCATCTGATGAACAATCGCCAACAATGAGCCTTTGTAAGGTACACGACCTTCAATACCTTCTGGTACCAACTTATCTTGATCTGAGCTTTCTTGGAAGTAACGGTCGCTAGAACCTTCCTTCTGAGCCATTGCGCCAAGAGACCCCATGCCACGGTAAGATTTGTAAGAACGCCCTTGGTAGAGCTCTACTTCACCCGGTGCTTCTTCGGTTCCGGCAAAGATGCTGCCCATCATGACGGTGTATGCACCCGCGGCAAGAGCTTTTGCCACATCACCTGAGAAACGTACCCCACCATCTGCAATCAACGGAATACCGTCTTTCGCCAATGCCTTAGCCACATTACTGACTGCCGTGATCTGAGGCACACCAATACCGGTCACAATACGCGTAGTACAAAT
Organism: Gammaproteobacteria bacterium; assembly: GCA_027078075.1. Taxonomy (GTDB): domain Bacteria; phylum Pseudomonadota; class Gammaproteobacteria; order AKS1; family AKS1; genus Sulfuriflexus. The sequence goes on from JALTKP010000181.1 coordinate 12,998, forward strand.
AGAACCAGGGCCAATACCCACTTTCACCGCATCAGCACCAGCATCACGTAGCGCTTCTGCTGCTGCCGCTGTGGCAATATTGCCACCAATCACTTGCACATCAGGGTAATTCTGTTTTACCCAACGTACTTTATCGATAACACCTTGTGAATGCCCATGAGCCGTATCCACAACAATCACATCAACGCCAGCTTCAACTAATGAGGTAACACGCTCATCTTCAATCGCTGTGCCCACTGCCGCACCGACACGCAAGCTACCTTGGTCATCTTTACAGGCCAGCGGCTTTTCAGTGGCTTTTTGGATATCTTTAACCGTAATCAAACCACGCAGTTCAAAATCACTATTTACCACTAATAGGCGCTCAATTCGGTGCTTTTGTAACAGACTGATAACTTCTTCTTTATCCGCACCCTCTTGAACCGTGACTAATTTATCTTTTGGTGTCATTACTTCTGAAACAGGTGCGCCATAACGGGTTTCAAAACGAACATCACGGTTAGTCACAATACCGACTAAATTACCGTTATCAATCACTGGCACGCCAGAAATCTTGTTTTTTCTTGTTAAATCAAGCAGTTCACCAATTGTCATGCTTGGTGCGACCGTAATAGGATCTTTAATCACCCCACTTTCAAATTTTTTCACTCGGTGCACTTCAGCGGCTTGCTGTTCTACGGTTAAATTCTTATGGATGATCCCCATACCACCTTCCTGAGCCATAGCTATCGCCAAGCGGGCTTCTGTCACTGTATCCATTGCAGCAGAGACTAAAGGCATGTTCAGGGTAATGTCGCGCGTCAGGCGTGTTGCCAAACTAACTTCTTTAGGCAAAACAGTTGAATGCGCAGGCAGGAGCAAAACGTCGTCAAAAGTGAGGGCTTCTTCAATAATCCGCATACGAGGCTTCCATTTGTCGGGCTGGCCAGAGGTAGCCAGTTAATTAGCAGATAATTATAGAGATTGACGCGGACGGGGTAAACTAGATAGCCTAGGTAAATGGCCAAAACATGTGAGATTGCTGTCGACTCAGGCCAAATTTAAGCATATATTTAACCTACAGCATGAATTAAGTAAATTAATACAATAACAATGCACTTCCGGAGGAGAATTACCCATGAAGAAAATTGCACTAATCGTCGCTGCCGCTAGTTTAGCCTTTTCAGGCGCTACCCTTGCTGCTGGTCCAAGCAAAAAAGACGTTGCCTCAGCGATTCAAGCCGCTGTTAAATCTATTGAAGCCGCTAAGAAGGTTCGTGGTGAATGGCGTGATAGCTACAAAATCCTTGGTAAAGCGAAAAAAGCTTTCCATAAAGGTGATATGAAAAAAGCGATGAAATTGGCTAAGAAAGTAGAACGTCAAGGTCACATGGGCAAAGCTCAAGCGCACGCTGAAATGCATGCAACGTTCAAACACTAAAATTAAGTCTGTTTGATACGAAAAGAAGGCCGGCATTTGCCGGCCTTCTTGCTTTTGAAGCTCCCAATACCGCTCCCTAGCCTGATACACTATCCCCCATGGATGATTACGAATTTGGACAACCCCAACGTGAAATACTATCAGTTTCACAACTGACCACCGGTGTACGCAAAACACTAGAACAAAACTTCCCCTTAACATGGGTTGAAGGTGAAATTTCCAACCTTGCACAACCCGCTTCTGGGCATATTTATTTCTCATTAAAAGATCCGAGCGCCCAAGTTCGCTGTGCTATGTTCAAAATGCGGCGACGCTTGCTCGATTTTGATCCTGAAAATGGAATGCAGGTGTTAGTTCGCGCTAAAGTTGGTTTGTACGAAGCCCGTGGTGATTTCCAACTTATTATTGAACACATGGAAGAAGCCGGCGATGGTGCTATGCGTAGAGAATACGAAGCACTTAAACGTCGTTTAAGAAATGAAGGTTTGTTTGAGTCAAAACACAAACAAGCAATACCTAAGCTCCCTAAGCAGATTGGTATTATCACTTCACCAACAGGCGCGGCTATTCATGATATGCTCACAGTACTCAAACGCCGCTTTCCCGGTATTCCAATATTAATTTACCCTGTTCCCGTACAAGGCGAAGTAGCGGCAAAGCAAATATCGAAAATGATTAACCTTGCCAATACACGAAATGAATGTGACGTGCTCATTATTAGCCGAGGTGGTGGCTCACTTGAAGATTTATGGGCATTTAATGATGAACATTTAGCCCATACTATTTTTAAAAGTAAGATCCCTATCGTCAGTGCTGTTGGACATGAGGTGGACTTCAGTATTGCCGACTTCGTTGCTGATGTACGAGCCCCTACCCCCTCTGCCGCGGCTGAATTACTTAGCCCTGATAGACATGAATGGCTACAAAAACTCGATTCACTTAATCGACGGCTTATTGCTAGTATGCAAAACAGGCTTAGCCAAAAAGCACAGCGCTTAGATTGGTTAACCCAACGCATTACCTCTCCACAACAACGCTTAGAACAAGCAGCATTACGTTTAAAAGAATTAAAGCAGCGTTTATTTTCAGCGCAAAAAAATCGACTACAACAACAAAATAATCGATTACAGATATTGCATTCCTCACTGTTACGGCATACACCTGCACAACGTATTGCTGCCTACCAGCAAAAACATGCCTTATTAAAAAATCGCTTAAAGCAATCGATACAAACAACATTACAACAACACAATGAGCGCTTATCACTACTAGCAAATACACTTGATGCGGTTAGTCCGCTGGCAACGCTTGGGCGTGGCTATTCTATTGCGCGTCGTGTTGATACTGGGGAACTCATTCGTGATGCTGCTGCCATAAAGAAAGGCACACAAATTGAAACCCGTTTAGAAAAAGGCCGACTAATATGTTTGGTGGAAGAGAGCCAGAGCAACAAATGAATATACTTAAAATGCCAATTTTAATTTTACTGCTTATTTTTAGCAGTATTGCGACTGCCTTACCTAAAAACAACGCCATACCAGGTGGTGTTGCCATTATTCAGCTCGATAAATCGGACGATCATAAACGTCCTGTAGCTACTTACAATAAACGTCGCGTCATGGTCATGCGTGATAATAATAGCTGGGT
>JALTKP010000182.1 GCA_027078075.1 Gammaproteobacteria bacterium
ATGGACAGCGCCGTTGCTACTTATCGCATTCCAGCAGATGATCCTGCCTACAAAAAACTGAAACAGCTCTTTGCAAACACCCGTCAAAAAATTTCTGCCATGGGAGGTGCGGCAGTATCAGCGCCCGTGCCCACAGCAACGACCACTAAACCAACAGTTGCTGCACCCACCAAAAATGTCCCGCTTACTTATAAGCAAAAAAAGGTGTTGAGAGATGTTACGCGTGAACTGAACAATGCCATTCAACGACTGAAAAAAGTAAGTAATCTGAATGCATTACTTGATGATGAAAAATTCCTTAGTGGCACCAAACGTGCCCTAGGTACATACAACATCCCTGACAGTGACCAGACGCATCAGCAACTACAGAAAAAATTCACACAAGCTGAACAACTTATTGCTGAAAAGAAAACACAGTTTGGATCAGCCACAGGTGCTACAACAGATGCCGATAGACAGTCATACACTAAAGATATGAGCTTGGTAAAAGATCTTACTCATCGCTATCAGCCTGCTGGTGGCGTAGCTGCGACAGAACAATCTGCTATCCTGTGGGAGAGACTCGACTACAACCTAAAGTGGGGTGATGAGCTAAAGACTAAACATGCCAACATAATCAATTCAGATTTATCTGAAAAAAGAAACTTTGAAACTAAACTCAGATATTACACAAATAACATAAATGGATGGCGTGGAAAAATACAACAACGCACCAAAGACACCATGTCTGAGGTAAAAGCACTACTCACAAAAATCCAACAAGATGCTGAACGCGCCAAAAAGACCAAGAACCCATTAATCTTTTCATTAGGAATCCCAAACTCCCTTAGCAAAGCGCAAGGGTATTTTGAATTCTTGGATAAAACACCCAAATTCAAATCGGAAATTGCAGCTTTGTCTCAGCAACTGATAGAAACACGAAAAAACATCAAAGCCGCCGCGAGTACACTTGAAAAAGAAATTTTAGAATCCAACCGGGCACCAAAAGAAATTTACAGCGGTCCAGACAAATCCAAATTTAGAGATATTATTCTTGCAGCGTGGAAAAAAGAATACCCAAAGGAAGAAGTGCTTTCGGTTATCTTTCACCGAGACAACTGGAAACGCAATAACATACTGCGTTGGAATCAGGCGCTTAAATCATGGGAACACAGTGATTGGTCGTATCTTGGTGCGGTCGTGGTCACTAAAACTAATAATGACATTGCAACCATCTATGCGGCATATATAAATAAAGACAACCTTAACAACACCATCAATGCGGGCGTACAAACTCGTGATGGAAAACATCGTATCACTAAAATGTTGATGAAAAACCTGTAGTAAGAAATAGGCGGAAGGAATAAATCATTGCATTTCTTTCGCCTATTTTATTTCAAGGCTACTCGTGTAGTGGAAAGTATTAAACAATAGGTCTCTGGTACCTATTATTTCCTATTATTTCAAGATATAAAATAGTAGCTTTAGAGGCTAGCTCCCCCCTATACCTACGTAATTACCATTATAAAAATACGAAATTAAATAAATTCACAGCATACTGCTAGAATATATAACTGAAAACCAATTAATGACTTAATAAAAATTAATAAACTTCACTCTTGGGCTCAGCCATTGAAAACTTTAATTATTGATCGCGTTACCGTCTTTAAAAAGATCATTGCAAAAGTAATGAATGATTCTGCGATTGATCATGTCTTTGCCAGCACCGGCTCTGAAGCACTGGAATATCTGGAAAAAGATAACTTCGACTGTATTTGCTTCTCCCTCTATATGGATGATATGGATGGTCTTGAACTCAGTAAAAAAATCAGAAAAACAAAAAACTATCGTCATACCCCCATCGTCTTACTGACATCTAAAGATAACCAGGAAATCATGCAAGATGCGATCGATGCGGGCATAACTGACATCTTTTCAAAAGATAAAGTTCATGAACTCGTCAACTTTATAGAACGCTTTAATCAGGTTAATGAACCTATTTCTGGAAGAGTCCTATATATTGAAGATCAACAATCACAACGAGAATTAGTGTCTGCTATTTTTAGAGCCAGAGAGCTGGAAGTTGATTCTTTTGAAAATGCCGAAGATGCCTGGCAGGCATTTCTTAAAAACCATTACCATCTTGTCGTCACCGATATTATTCTTGCCGGCTCTATCAGTGGCGTTTTATTAATTAATAAAATTCGTCGGCTCAATGGAGCTAAAGGTGATGTCCCCATATTGGCGATTACCGCATTTGATGACACATCAAGACGTATCAGCTTATACCACATGGGAATTACCGACTATGTCACCAAACCTATTATTGAAGAAGAACTGATTGCACGGATTCGAAACTTAATTGGCAGCCAGCAGGTTATTGAAAAAGAAATTCAGTTTAGTGAACACCTTAACTCTGAAGAAACAATACGACGCACACTTAAACTTGAAGCACTTGGCAAACTAACCGGTGGCATCGCGCATGATTACAATAATATGCTGGGCGTGATCACGGGCTATGCGGAACTTCTGACTCAAGGCCTTCAACAACAACCTGGGTTACTGCACTATGCAGAAACAATAGAAAAAGCCTCTCAGAATGGTATCAAGCTAACTAAAAAACTCTTGTCCTTCAGTAAAAAAGACACCTCAGGTGCTGAAATAACTAATATTAATAAATTTATCTCAGAGTCTGTACCGATACTGGAAAAATTATTAACCGCCAGCGTACAATTAAACATAAACCTTGATGAAAAATTATGGAATGTATTTATCGACACCAATGATTTTGAAAATACATTACTCAATATTTGTATCAATGCAAAACATGCTATCGGTGAGAAGGGGAAATTAACCATCACCACCCACAATGAAGTCCTGTCTGTAAAACAAGCCGAAGCGCTGGAGTTGCCCACAGGTGAGTTTGTGCATTTAACCGTACAAGACAGCGGTCATGGAATGGACGAAACCACCTTACAGAGAATATTTGATCCTTTCTTCTCAACGAAAGGCGAATCAGGCACAGGGCTTGGCTTAAGTCAGGTATATGGTTTTGTTCAGCGTTCGAATGGCGCCGTTAAAATTAAATCTAAACTGAACAAAGGCACTATATTTAATATCTACTTTCCTCGACAACATGTTTCAGAAGAAAACAACCCTGCGGAAGAACAAACCACTAATACTCAGGCTACCGGGCAGAACTATACTGTTCTGGTTGTTGATGACGATCCACTGCTTGCTGGTCTTACCGCCAAAATATTAAAAATTGCCAAATTTGATGTTGATATTGCCAATAATGGCAATGAAGCTCTGGACAGGCTAACGCAAAAAGACTATTCAGCCGTTCTTACCGATGTGATTATGCCTGGAATGAATGGCTATGAACTTGCTGAGAAAATTCGCGCATCTTATCCCACTATCAAGATCGTACTGGTCAGTGGCTATCATGAGAAAGAAGGAATTACTGATAACATGCGTCAATCATATGACCTCATTTTAGAAAAACCGGTTCCAGGTAAAAAACTGATTGAAAGTATCGTCTCGCTTTTATCTTAAAAACCAACTTCTTTGCAATACTGATTTCTTTTTCATGAAGCCTCTTAAACTCAGTCGTCAAAGATGAAAAATAATAGGTCTCTGGTACCTATTATTCCTATTATTTATCCCAACAAGCACTATCACTTTTTATTCAACTCATTAGGCTTAAAGTTATAGGTGTGATTTTTCCAACTAGACCAAATACCAAGATCGTACCCATACGTAAGGCTAATCTGAATAGTATCTTTTGTTGCCGCTGTTGAATAATTATTAACAACCATCTCGCCTAATTCCTTAGCAAATGACGCATTGCTTATATCATCCATCGCAAGAAACGCCTGCACACTGACATAACTGGCCTGTGTCGATTCTTCACCATCTTTTGTCGAAAAACTTAAGCTCTCTTCTATGTTTGCATAGACAACATCCTGTTTATCTATAATCATTTTTCTAACTTTCAACATATCTGTAAATGGCGCATTTTGAGCCAACTTTAACGTGAAATAGGGAGCAATAGTGACAGCAACAAATAGAATCCCAACAACCCCATAATGAACTTTCCATACTGGTTCTACACATGTATCACTTGAGGCCTTATTAGTAACAAAAGTCCCAACTAGCAAATCGTGCAATGATTGTCTGGTACGACGATTAAATAGATATAAATAAGATGTTGCAAATAGGCCACCAAATAAAATAAAGGCCAGTGGATAAATGAAAGGTGACAGCAATAATTCATCTGTAATTCTTGCATTGTTCAGATAGAAAGGAATACCTAGAATACTATAGCGAAGCAATGATCTTGAAAGACTAATAAATTGATTATTCGAATCGACAACATTTATCTTAAGCAGCACTTTACCAATCGTTTGCCCCTTATTGATAGTGCTGTTTAAAACGCCAAAATAGGTCAGCGAAATACTGAAACCCACCAATCGCCCCCAGCCACCTATTTGAACAAAATAGTCTTCTAATAC
>JALTKP010000183.1 GCA_027078075.1 Gammaproteobacteria bacterium
CTTTTAATCCGATGGTCGGGCGTTCAAATCGCCCACGGCCCACCATCTTAGAAAGCGCCTGCATATTTGTGCAGGCGCTTTTTTTTTCCTAACCATTGGAAATGGTTAGGGTACTCATAGTGAACCCAGTGTGTAGGGGATTGATGACTTTTTGTTCTGTCCCTAAATATAAGCCCCGCATAAGCGGGGTTTTTTTATATCAATATTTCACGTTAAATAATTAAATTTTTCACAAATAAAATCAATGAATAACCGTACTTTGGCTTGTTGAAAACGGCGATCTTGAAAGACGGCATACATCCCGACACTGCCACACTCCCACTCAGGTAGTAAACGCTCTAATCGACCCGCCTTAATGTCATCATCAACAAGAAATGCTGCCTGTGCAGTTATCCCAGATCCAGCAAGTAAAGTAGAGTGCACGGCTTCTGCATTATTTGTTCTTAAACGACCTTTTATTTGAATACGTTCTTGGCGTTTATTTTTTGTAAATACCCAATGAAATGGTGTAGGTAATCGTGTGAAGATAATCCACTCATGATCCTTCAACTGTGCCGGAGACTCTGGTCTACCATATTGTTCAAGATAACCGGGTGATGCACACAAATAACGTGGCCAATTACCCAGCTTACGAGCAATCAAATTCGAATCATGTAACCAGCCTACTCGAATACTGACATCAATATTATCAGCAACCATATCGATAACTTCATCATCAAGTAACAATTCAACATTCAATGCCGTATAGCGATTTATAAATGCCCTTACCAAAGGCACAATAAATTTGTTTCCAAGACTGATCGGCGCAGCAACCTTCAATGTACCTTGTGGCTCGTCTTGCAGTTGGCTAACACGCTCTGTCGCTACTTCCACTTCTTCAGCTATACGGGCACAACTTTCAAAATATATTTTTCCAGCTTCCGTTAAACTCAACTGGCGCGTTGTTCTATTTAATAAACGCGTACCGATATCAGCTTCTAGCAATGATATATATCTACTTACCGCCGATCTAGCGATACCCAATTGACGTGCTGCCCCTGAAAAACTTTGTGCTTTTACAACATGGTAGAAAATAACCATATGCTTTAAATTACCCATAAAGCCACCAATTGTTCTAATTTTAAGAACATAGATATATTAATAAACAATATTGTTATTAATAGATTACATCTCTAGTATTTCCAGTCAATAGGTTAGTAAATCATTATTTACTAACTTTTGCCTAATTCACAATGAGAACAGGGGTAATGTCTATGTTTAATGCAAATAGAGTACAACGAGTGTTTTTTTTCAATGTGGCCATGCTTAGCCTTACCGGCTTATGGCTAACTGGTTTCGACAAACTTCACTGGTTCGCGTATGTGGTGCCTGCTGGATTATTGTTTGCTGCACTAACTGGATTCTGCCTTGGATTTGTTATCGCAAAAAAAGTATTAGATATCCTCGGTATTTCTGATAAGTCTACTCAAATTACATAACAGAATTTAAAACTCCAAGTACGCAATTTAAATGGTTCAATAATTTAAGGACACCTTACATGAACAAAATAGAAAAAGCCGTTGTTCAACATTACGGAGGTGGGAGTTTACTCTCTCGTATTATGGAAGGGTTAGTTGCCTCTGGTGCAGATCTAAATAATTTACAACCAGACGATTTATCCAGCATCGATGAATTTCATATTGGTGGCCGTAAAGCAACAGTTCAAGCAATAGAAAAAATGGCATTACAAAACCATCATCATGTCCTTGATGTTGGTTGTGGCATAGGTGGTACTGCTCGTTACATTGCTAGTCAGAAAAATTGCACTGTAAGTGCCATAGATCTAACACCAGAATATATTGAGATTGCTAAAACACTCACTGAGCTTACTCGGCTAAAAGATAAAATAAATTTTGATGTCGCTAGCGCACTCAACATGCCTTTCAGCGATGAAACATTCGATGTCGCTATGACATTACATGTTGCTATGAATATATCAAAACGCGAAGAACTCTATAAGGAAATTGCGCGTGTATTAAAACCTGGAGCGACGTTATACATTTTTGATGTAATGAAAAAAAATGATGTCGATTTACATTTTCCTGTTCCTTGGGCTAATACAGAAAAGGCCAGCCATTTAACAACACCCAGTGAAATGTATCCCCTTTTAGAAAATGCGGGGTTTGAAATAAAAGAAGCCAATGATCTCACTGATTTTGCTCGTAACTTCATTAGAGAAGGTCTTACCTCATCAAACCACACAGCTAATCCACTCGGGACACATATCCTTATGGGTGAAACAGCCGCAGAGAAAATACGTAATGTCACCCTCAATATAGAAAATGGCAGCATCATTCCTGTGCAAATGCTAGCCACTCTCACCGCTAGCCATTAAGGCTTTATTTTCATATCGACACATTACAGTCAATTTAAATTACTAGTCTCAAAGGAAATATCTTATGTCATCACAATTATCAAGTGAACTTTACTGGTTAACATGGAACGTCGTACTAACGGCCTTCATGGTCGTACCTTACGCGGTTTACAGAATAAGAAAGCTCGGCGGTCTTTTGCAAGGACTTAAAAACCCACTACCCGGTGATAGCCCCTTTGACGATGCTTGGGCACACCGAGCATATCGTGCGCACATGAATGCATTTGAAAGTATTGCATTGTTTGCTCCGCTCGCTATTACCGTACACATATCTGGAACAGGTAACGAAGTAACGGCAATGTCAGCAGCAATCTATTTCTGGGCACGCCTTATCTACGCACCTTTGTATTATTTTGAAGTCCCCTACTTTAAAACAACTACATGGTTTATCGCTCTAGGAGCGACTCTTACTTTGGCCTATCAACTATTAATATAAATTTATAAACGCCCCCTATAAGAAAAGGCTTATCCCAAACGGGTAAGCCTTTTTTATTTCATGTAGACACAATGTAGGCAGGTTCAGCACTAAAATTCAGCAAAAAAATCAATACGAAAGCATTTCGAATTCTCTTGATGTAAAGATGTACTCAGTGTTTCAGACTAGATCCCCCTTTGTTCTGGGGGTAACTCAGTGAATATATCGTGGATAAAGTTATAATGTTTATACACGCCTGCTTGACGGGCGGCATATTATTAGAAAGTACGATAGTACAAAGAGGGTGATAGTCATGAACGCATTAAAATTGCGCAAGATTGGCGGTTCGGTAGGCATTATTTTGCCGAAGGAAACATTGGCTCGTTTGAAAGTGTCAGAAGGTGATTTGCTATATATTCACGACACTCGGAATGGCGTTGAAATCAGTCCACTCGATCCGGATTTTGAAGCAACGATTAAAGCCTTTAGTAGAACAAGGAAGAAATACCGGAACGCTTTGCATGAGTTAGCGAAGTAGAAATAAAAAAAGGTGAAGAATGCCTTTTGTATGGTTACCCGAAGCAGCCATTCTCGCGATGCATGGTGAGCTTTTAGCAGAGCATGGAGGTCTGGATGGCTCTGTCAATGCAAATAAATTGGCATCAACAATGGCGAGACTGATGCAGCTTCAACGTTACAAGAGTCCTACCTTGCATGAAGTAGCGGCATCGTATGGGTATGGGTTTGGTCGAAACCATTGTTTTTCGGACGGCAATAAACGTATCGCTTTAGTTGCTATTGATGTTTTTCTACAATTGAATGGTGAAGAATTAAGCGCGCCTGAGGCTGATGCCGTTTTGACGATTGAAGATTTGGCAGCAGGCGATATCGGTGAGGAAGACTTATCAACTTGGATTGATGGATATACAACAAAGTTGATTGAATAAATTAAATAGTTTGTGTTTGGCTGAGAAGCTGTATACCAATGTAACATTCTTAGAAAGCGCCTGCATATTTGTGCAGGCGCTTTTTTTTCCCTGAACCATTGGAAATGGTTAGGGTACTCATAACGAAGTCCGAAGGGATTCTATGAGTGGTGAATATCCAACCCACAGAAGCAAAGTAGACAGCACAGAAACGTTAGCCTTCACGAACATTGGGAATTGCCTTCAGTCATTGAAAAGGGTTAAGGCACTTATAATGCCCCATCAGTGAGTCATGAACGTTGATAGCTTTTTGTCGAGAGAAAAGAGGCAAAAAAAACCCCGCATAAGCGGGGCTTTTTATTACCAATAAGCTGAAGTGTTTATGCGTCAGCGTCTGATACGTAGCCTGGGTTACCAGCGACATTTTTGATCTTCGGTGTATTAAGTTTGATCTTACCGATGGTCTTTTTGTCACGTAGGTAGTCAGAAACAACACCCCAAATAGGCATGTCGTTGTTTTGTTTTTGCACACTCGCCCAGCCAGAAACTTTGTATTTCTTGCCAGCTTCGATTGCTTTGCCGTTAAGCTCCATATCAGTGATACGGTTGCCAATCTTTTCAAGTGGGTCGATAGCGTATTGAAGACCACCAACGCGAACCATGTCACCACCTTGTTGGTAGTAAGGATCTTCGTTGAAGATG
>JALTKP010000184.1:0-7373 GCA_027078075.1 Gammaproteobacteria bacterium
ATGAGTTGCTAAACGCAGAAAGTGCACGCTATCGCTGGGAGCAAGGTAATCAAACTGCCCGTCAAATGCTAATGACACAGTTAGTTGAATTAATAGCGGCTCATCATGCAGCGGGTATTCGCCATAAAGATTGCCACTTACTGAATTTTATTTTCAGTGAAGATATTTTATATACACTGGATGCTGCGGATATTGTTAAGACTTCTGCTTTATCTCGACAAGATGCTATGCAAGGTTTAGTTGATTTATTAGGTCTTTTCCCTGTTGAGCAAGATAAATTAATTCCATCATTATATGAGCATTATTGGCAATGCCGGAATGATCAGACTCAGAATAATGAATGCGAAGAATTAATTAATGAAGTTGCAAAAATGCGTGATTATAAATTACGTAAGTATCTGGATAAAACTTATCGCGACTGTTCCGCTTTTGCTGTGAAAAAAAGCTGGAATCATTTTTCAACCATTGTCCGTGATCAAAATAATCACGATATGCAATTGTTAGTCAGTAACCCCGATTTTGAATCAGACAGCATTCAACGCAAAGTCGTAAAAAATGGTAATACCTGTACGGTCAGTTTGATTGAAACTCCACAGCAAAAAATAATTTGTAAGCGATACAATATTAAAAATCCTTGGCATGGGTTGATGCGTGCCTTTCGCTTAAGTCGCGCTTCTATTTCTTGGCGTAATGCGCATCGGTTAATTAAATTTGGTATTGCTACTCCAGCACCTATTGCCCTCGTTGAAAAGCGCATTGGTTCTATTCGACGCAGTGCTTGGTTCTTCATGCAGCATATTGACGGCAGCAATGCTTATCATGTGTTTCGTGAAACAGATAAAACACCACAACAACTTATGGATGCTGCCAGACAGTTTGTTAGTTTGTTTGAAAAAATGATTCAGGCAAAGTTGAGTCATGGTGATATGAAAATAACCAATTTTATCTTTAGTGATGAAAAACTCTATGTCATCGACTTAGATTCCATGCAGCAACATAAGACAGAGGATGACTTCGCTGCAGTTTTTCGAGTTGATATGGCGCGCTTCATGCGCAACTGGTCTGAATTACCTGATATTGCGGCGATATTTGTCGAAGAATTGTCATCCTCACCGGCCGCAGCGTACTTACCCGCTAAGATAAATAGCTAAAGTTAATGCGGTTTTTGCGGTATTATTCACCTGTTGTCACACTCTGTAGGGTTGTACGAGTAACACTATGATTATCCTAGGAATTTCTGGTGCCGTGTTTCACGATGCGTCCGCGGCACTGTTTATAGATGGCGAATTAGTCGCCGCTGCTGAAGAAGAGCGATTTATTCGCGATAAACATGCCAAAGGCCGTTTTCCGGTCGAGGCCACCCGTTTCTGTCTTGAGCAAGCTGGTATCAGCCCAGAAGAGGTTGATATTGTTGCCATGCCTTACGCACCTATTAGTCTTTTTAACCCTGCGCGCTGGCATTATGCCTTTCGTCATTGGTATGCGCCTGATCGCGGTCTGACGGCAATATTTAATGGTAATCGTCGTTTCCGCCGTAACGCACGCATGGCAAAAGATATGATGCGCGCGGTCAATATTGATCCGGCACATGTGCGATTAGTCTCAGTTGAACATCATTTAACTCATGCCAGTAGTGCTTATCATCTGAGCGGTTTTGAAGGTAAAACGGCAGTTTTGACGATTGATGGTAAAGGTGAATATGCCACCACGATGTTTGGTTATGCCGAGAATGGCAAAATTCACAAGATAAAAGAATTTTACGATCCAGATTCTCTCGGTGGCTTGTATGGCGCGCTGACTGAGTTTCTCGGATTTGAAATGCTCGATGGCGAGTTCAAAGTCATGGGCATGGCACCATATGGTGATCCAACTCGGTTTGATTTTTCGCGTCTGATTGATTTTGATGGCAAAGAATTTCGTATTAATAATGAATACGCCAATGTGATTGGTTTGCGCCGCCATAAAGAAAATGGCAAGAGCTATTATTTTAGTTCGAAGCTGATTGACTGGTTAGGACCAATCCGTAAGGGTGATGAAATTGACGATCCCTATATCGACTATGCAGCCAGTATGCAACGCCTCCTTGAAGATGTGGCGCTGAAGTTAATTGATTATTACCTCGGCGATATCATTCGTGAAACTGGCCGTATATGTTATGCAGGTGGTGTGGCACTGAATGTAAAACTCAACCAACGTATTATTGCGATGGATGGCGTCAAAGAATTATTTGTACAACCAGCATCAAATGATGCCGGTACCGCATTAGGTGCAGCCTCATATGTGGCAGAGCAGCAGGGTGAAGACGTTAAGCCAATGCGACATGCTTATCTTGGGCCTGCTTATACTAATGAGCAATGTATCGAAGCCTGTAAAGCACATGAGAAATCGCCGAGCTGGACAGTGTTGGAAGATGCGCCAGTTGAAACTGCCAAGTTATTAGCGGAAGGTAACCCTATTGCCTGGTTTCAGGGGCGTATGGAATTTGGTCCGCGCGCACTAGGTAACCGAAGCATTCTCGGTAACCCATCAGAAAAAGGTGTAGCAGATCGTATTAATGCACAAATTAAATACCGTGAACGTTGGCGTCCATTTTGTCCAAGTATTTTGGATACGGTTGCAGAAGATATTTTACAAACCGATCATCCCTCGCCTTATATGACATTTACCTTTGATGTAAATGATTCTTGGAAAGCACGTATCCCAGAAGTCGTACATGAAGATGGTACGGCCCGTGCGCAAATCGTTACCGAAGACACCAATCCGCGTTATTACAAACTGATTCAGGAATTGGAAAAACATACGGGTAATGCTGTGGTGTTAAATACATCACTGAATCGTCGCGGTGAGCCAATGGTGTGTAGCCCAAAAGATGCGCTGGATATGTTTTATGGTTCTGATCTTGAATACCTGATCATGGAAGACATCATGATCACGAAAGATAAATAAAAATAGCATTATGAAAGCGCTTGTCATCATTAGTCGTGATCAAGACAAGGCGAGTACCCGATTCCGATTTGTACAATATGAAAAGTTATTATCTGATCGTGGAGTAACATTAGAATACATTCGCCGCGATGCAATTGATGCTTCTGTGTTGGCACGTATCCCAAGTTATGATGTGCTGATAAACCAGAAATGCCTAATGAAAAAAAGTTTGGCGAAGAAGGTTATTGCAGCAAGTCGACGAATTATTTTTGATATGGATGATGCTATCTGGACAAGACCAGGCCGTAATCATTCATGGTTGACAGCATTACGAGTTAAGTCGCGTTTACGACAATGGTTGTCTGCCGCCGATGTGGTTACTGTGGCAAATGATTACTTAGGTGATTATGCGCGGCAGTTTTCAAATGCAGTTAAAGTGATTCACATGGCGTTGGACGTTGAGTGTTGGCAGCCATCTGAAAAAGAAGCTACCACCGTTACAATAGGATGGGCAGGATCACCCGCAACAGTTAAAAATTTAGAGCATATAGGTGCAACACTCTGCCAATCGTTGCTAGATAATCCGGTATTACGTTTGGCCGTTTATAGCGGTAAGAAGCCTGAATTGCCGTGTGATTATTCCTATACGCCATTTGAGCCGGGAACAGAAGCAGCCTTTATGCAACAACTGGATATTGGTTTATTACCACTACCAGAAGACGATGCGTTTACACGAGGCAAGTCACCGATCAAGGCGCTGCAATATATGGCAAGTGGATTACCTGTTATTGGTCAGGTGCGTGGTGCAACTGCTGAAATATTAAAAGATAGCAATGGTCTGAAAGTTGAAACAGACTTAGATTGGCAAGATGCAATTAAAACACTTAGCAACGATGCTGATAAAAGAACAAAACTGGGTAAAGCAGGTCGGGATTTTGTTGTTAAAGAACATAATATGCAGCGCACAGTAGAACAAATTATCACTGCAATGCACGGTGAACAAGGATAAAACCATGGCAAAAGTTTTATGGTCATTATTACGAAAAACAGCCTTTAAGAAAAAAGGTAACCTAGTCTCGTTGGATGATCATTATCCAGTAATGAAAAAGTTACTCGCAGGACATAAGGTTAACGGTATTCTTGATGCGGGTGCTAGTAATGGTCGCATTACAGGTAAGTTTTTGAAAGTGTTTCCAGAAGCAAAAGCCTATGCCTTTGAACCACAACCGATGTACCGTGAGCGCCTGACTAATTTAGCTGAACAAGATAAACGTATTAGTCCGCAATTTTTGGCACTAGGTGAAAAGCAAGGCAGTCTCGAATTACAAATCACGGAGTCGGCTGGTTGTACATCATTATTTAAGCCCAGTGAGCGCATGCAAAGCATGTATCCTGATGAAGCTGCTGTTAAAGAAACTGCGATGGTCGATGTTGTTACAATTGATGAATGGCGTGCTAAACAAGGTAACCCCGGTATTGAAGTCATGAAGTTTGATATTCAGGGTGGTGAATTAGCAGCATTGCGCGGTGCGAAAAATACCTTACGTGAATCGACTATGTTGGTTTATACCGAGATACTATTTAACCCTCTTTATGAAGGTGGCGCACTTTATAGTGAAATAGATTTGTGTCTGCGGGAAGCTGGTTTCATGTTGTATAATATGTATAAGCCCAAGACGGATGAGAATGGCATGTTGATGTGGTCGAATGCGATTTTTGTTCATGCACAGAGGCTGGGTTTGTAAGCTTATTTAATTTTAATAAAGATTTAACATTATGTTTAAACATTGGTTCTATAGTTTATTATCAGCAAGACACTTTCGTTATGCAATGAAAGTATTGCGTGATCTGGAACGTAAATTAATTTCACGTGAATCTCGTTTTGCGATTCCATTTGCTTTTCGAGGTAAGGGCTATTTCAGAATTATTGAACCGCGTCAGAACCCGTTCGAAATTGAGTCCCTTTACAAAGCAGTTTGTGAGTTAGAAGCAAAACGTATTCTTGAAATAGGCACAGCACGTGGTGGTACCTTGTACCTTTGGACACAAGCTGCCGCAGATGATGCGACCTTAGTTAGTGTTGATTTACCCGGTGGTGACTTTGGTGGTGCTTACCCTGCTTGCCGTGTACCTTTTTACAGTGAATTCGCCCGTGAAAAGCAAACTATGCATCTAATGCGCACTGACTCACATAAAACTGAAACACTCGAGGAAGTAAAACAGCATTTCTCAAATCACGAAATTGATTTTGCTTTCATTGATGGTGACCATACATACGAAGGCGTGAAACAGGATTTTGAGATGTATGGCCCACTGGTTCGTCCTGGTGGTTTAATTGCTTTTCATGATATTGTCGATCGACCTAATGTCCCTGGTCTAGATGTGCATCGTTTCTGGCTCGAGCTAAAAGAAAAGTACGATACTGTTGAATTTATTGGCCCTGATGGCAGTGGCAAGAAAATTGGTATTGGGCTGGTAAAAGTAGGCAGCGAAGGAGTTTAGGCATCGAGACTGGTATCATTAAGAATCTCAGGTGCCTTTAAATCATTAAATACTTTCCGCATACGATTTATGCCTTTATTGCGGTTATGCTTGCGGATCTTGAACTCTTCATTTAAAAACATCGAAGCATGATTCAAGTGCACCATATACTTAATTAATATTTCTGAGGGTATGAATTTCATTTCATAACCATGCTCGACTAATTTCTTATGCATCATACGGCCGGCGGTGTCTTTATCTTCCCAAAATAATAATCCGTGTTTGCGAATAATGTCGGTACGGTAGAGTGCGCAGTGGCTACGTAAATAAAGGAAATTATCCCCCATCCCTTCGAGGTTACCATAGCCTTTTCCAACCAGTGGGAAATAGAAACTTTGCCATTTGAATTCTATACGTTTAAGAACGCGCTTAATCCATGGTTTGACTTCCAGTTTCCATGAACCAACACCAGCAATATTTTCATCTGCTTTAATTTTATTAAGCAAGAAATCTAACCAATCTTTTCGGCGTACAAAGGTATCGGTGTGCATAGACATGACAAAAGGAGTTGTAACATGTTGCATGGCTTCATCAAGTGCATTGGCATGAGAGTCAGAAGGACCTTCGTGATCATATTTAGGGCGCTCAATGAGTTCTATCCAGCTTAAACTGCGTAAATATTCAAGTGATTCATCACCTGACGCATTATCAATCGCAATAACATGGATACGAGAGGTATCAGTGTATTTACGTAATAAACGTAAGCAGATCTTTGTAATGTCGAGGGTCTTATAATTTGGTAAGAGTATTGTCACTTCTGGTGCAGACATAAAAATAACTCAATTTGTAATCAGCGGCTTATTTGATAGCCATAATATAGCATGAAATAAGCAGCTATCCTTAGTCTGTTTTGGTTTAGTGATAATAACGGCGTATATCAGTAAGAACCAAAGGTATTATTAATCTCATTTGTTTTATCAGTGTGTCTGCATTTATGGGATTATCAGCAAGATCAAGGGCGAGATTCTTATGTTGAGTTGTTGTCTTGAATGGAATAACCAGTTTTCCAAATTCATTGATAATGCCTATGTCAGTCCAACTTGCGACAACAATACTGCGTTTTTTAATAGGCTCGGATAAATTAATGCCCAATGAATAGTCTGAGATATTATTTTTTATACCAAGTTCAGTAAGGAGAGTAGGAGCTATATCAATATGGCTAGTTGGTTGAGTAAATTTCTTTGCTGATTTCCCCGGAATAGAGATAACCATTGGGACACGAACTTGCCAGTCGGTAAAATTAGAATTGTGTCCCCATCGAGATCGTTCCATGAATTCTTCACCATGATCACCTGTAATAACGATAATGGTGTTATCAATTTGACCAGTTTCCTTCAGTGTAGAAATAATCCGTTGAATTTGCATATCAATACCATGCGCAGCATTAATATATCTAGCTTTTAGACTGTTAATTTGTGGTGCAAGTTCTTTTCTGGACAAACCGAAGTAGTTAAGGTTTTTAATATAGTCATGATCGATTTCATTTTTTTTATTGAAGGAGTATCTTGCGTGCGTTTCTTCGTAGAAAATAAAACCAAAGAAAGGTTTGGATGTATTTCGATGTTTAATATTCTCAATTAATGAGTTTGTATTACGTGTATCACATTTCCAAGGTTCATCAAGATGATCTTCATGTAATAATTCTTGAGGCACCTGTGAGAAAATAGTTTTATTAAATTCTGGATAGGTAAAACTTGCACTGGTATAGATAAATTTCTGGTAATCGTATTGATTCATCGCATCAATGAGCACGGGACCTTTATTTGCCCGTAGAAATGCATCCCAATAACTACCATATAGACCATAGAATAATGAAAACATACCTTGCCGAGTGCCATTACCACCTGAATAATGATGGCTGAGATCCCACGACCTGTTAGATAAGTTATATAGGTTAGGCATGATTT
>JALTKP010000184.1:7473-15807 GCA_027078075.1 Gammaproteobacteria bacterium
TCCCAATAACTACCATATAGACCATAGAATAATGAAAACATACCTTGCCGAGTGCCATTACCACCTGAATAATGATGGCTGAGATCCCACGACCTGTTAGATAAGTTATATAGGTTAGGCATGATTTTGGGTGACATCATGTCCCAGCGTAGAGATTCAGCGACAAGTATGATGATATTTTTAGGCTGGATATTTTCTGAATATTTTATATCATGCTTTGGATAATCTAAATTTGAATCATTGCCTGATAATCGTAAGTGGTTAGATTTCTTAATATCAACACCTAGCTTGCCCAAAAAAGTATTCATTTTCATTTGTTTATAAAAAGGGAAGGCATCACCACGATCTAAGACAGGACCATAAAGTTGCGCAAGACTATACCCATAAACCAATCTTTCCGACAAGGTTGCAATAACGAACAATGTAATAAAAGTCCTTTTACGTATTGTGACATCCATCATAAAGATAGAAATAAACAACGCAGCTATATGCAGGGTAATAAGGCCACCAGCATATAAACTAACGATATAAAAATTTGTTTGATCTGCACCAAGAGAATCAATGCCACCTCTAGTGGTAACAAGATTCCATACAAACCCATTAATATGAAAACCATAAAGGTCATATAGTTGACTGTCTGAAAAAATAATTATGTGAGCTAAAGCAGAAAGTAATACAGCAACAATAATGGCTATATTTTTCCATCTTTTTAAGAAGTAATAGCTAATTGCAGCGGGAAGTTGGTAAATAATGCCATAGGTAGTAACAATTAAAATTGAGTGTATCTGATCACGTAGAGTGGGTGCAGGAAGATTGTCTAGAAATGACGTCGCAATATAAATACTAATGATAGATGTAAATACAAAATAAACTTGGAAGTTTACTTTTTGAATGAAATTTTTCATTATTGTCCTATTTCGTATTTACAATATATTTCCTTTGAGACTAATTGCTGATTGCTATACAACATCGGCGTTTCCTACGGGTAAGTGTAATATTTAATTATTAAGAGAAGCTTAAACTGTCGGTTAGATATCTAATTTAGATGCTTTGTAGTAGAGCATGGCAAAGAAGGAAAATTGTCTGTGTAAGCATATACTTATAGCGTTATTTCGTTGACTGGTATAACATGAAAAAAATGTGGTTAAGCGGCACGAAGAAAGCACTGTAAGGGCACCAGCCCATGGAAGGATTTAATTTTTAGTATGCAACAAATTTTACGACAAAGTTATCGTGACCCAGCTTGGGTGGCCGTTCTGGTTAGTTTATTTCTTTCATTGGTTATTGTGCTTTCAGATGACTTGATTAACAGCGATGGTATTTTATACAGTGAGGTTGCAACAAAAATACTAAACGGTGATTGGCGAGCTGCTATTTCTGGGTTTAGTTGGCCATTTTATCCCCTATTAGTAGGCACAATTAGTAAATACACCGCTATTCATTTTGAAATAGTTGCACATGTGCTTAATGCCAGTTTACTTGCATTGCTAGCCTATATGTTTGTGCGTTGTAGCCAGTTAATGGGCGCGGATAGATTGGTTGCTATTTGTGCAGCAGCACTATTGTTAACCAATGTAACGATCAATGGTTATCGTGATTATATTATTCGTGATTTTGGTTATTGGGCATTTTTCTTCACAGCACTTTTCTTCTTTCTAGAATATTATCGAACTAAATTAACTCGGCATGCACTTGGTTTCGGTTTAAGTATGCTTGTCGCAACGCTATTTAGACTTGAAGGAATTGTTTTTATTGT
Source organism: Gammaproteobacteria bacterium (assembly GCA_027078075.1). GTDB lineage: Bacteria > Pseudomonadota > Gammaproteobacteria > AKS1 > AKS1 > Sulfuriflexus. Next base: position 9,230 of record JALTKP010000184.1, read on the forward strand.
ATTGGCTCCTGTGTTGATATTGTTTCAATCAGCATCATGGCGAGAGAGACTATATTTATTTGTTAAGCCATTATTACCTGCCTTTGTTGCGGCGGGTTTCGTATTAGTGGCAATTATGTTTGCGCCGGGAATCATGGAGCGGCTTTCAGATGCGGCCCACGATGGTGGGCGATTACTTGGACCTCTTGCTTATTTAGAAATAACTTTTCATGGGATATTAGATCCCATTTTTGCTAAAGCGAGATTACTAGAAGAAGTTGTTCTTGATGTAAATTCTCGAGATATGGGCACAGAAAGCATGATTGCTATTTTAGTAATGATGTTGGTAGTGAAAGTAATTTCAGCAAGTGGTTATATCCCCTTGTTTTTTTCCATCATGGCAGGGTTTAGTAGCAGAATTCGTCACAGCATAGTCGGATTTAATTTGATTATGGGTTTCTTGGCGATTAATTCTTTAGTTTTAATCATTGTTGTTGTAACAAAATCATTTTTGACCCCGCGTTATGCAATCACCTTTGCGCTGTTAATGAGTTTGCCTGCAGCGTTTGCAATGGCAGATTTTTTAAGAACTAAAATTCCTTCCGCAGGTCAAGTACAGTCAGTTTGGCGTAAGCGTGGCAAAGTATTTCTTATTGTCGTACTTGTTTATATGTTCCTAGATGGTTTAACGTCATTTAGTGCAGGTAAAGCCTATATCGCAGATGCAGGTCGTTGGATTAAGAATAATGTACCGGCTGAAGCACGTCTTATTTCTAATGAAGAAGCAGTTTATTATTATTCTGGAAGAAATGTAGATAGAAATATTTTAATGTTCACAGTTGGTGAAACACGTTTTGGACGATTGCCACCGATAGGCGAAGCGTTTAAGTATGATTACATTGCTATATGGATTGGACGTAAACAAAAAGGCTTTGAAGAGCAAGTAATTAAATGGTCTGGAAGCAAACTCATCTATCAAACTGAAAATGAGCGCGGTGATAAGGTACTTGTTTTTAAGGTTAATCGGTAAACTAAATTTTTTTAGGTAGCTCATAATCGTGTGGTGGACGTCGACGATCGAGATAATCTTTCACTTCATAATATAATTTTTTTACATCCTGCTTAGTTGCTGTAATACCAAGATAATCATGTAGCCATCGAAGTTGCTGTTTAGTGCTTAAATAACTTCCAGCTAGTCTTCCTAGCCTTCCTAACTCAATAATAATAGAGCGGCGTTTACGAAAGCGCACGTGTGCACCACGTGGGCTATCAATCCAGATAGGATGCCAGCCATCATTATCATGTTGAAGTAATATATTTTTCCACTTTAGATCGTGATGAAAAAAACCGGCAGCATGCATAGTTCTTACTTGATCGCAGATGCGATCGGCTAATTGTTGGTAAGTATTAGAACGCTCAGGCTCACTCATACCAAACCACTGATCGCGAGCAAATTGAATTAAGTTAATAGTGTCAGGAATTTCTTTAGTGACAATAAAGGCAGCAAACAAAGTACCTAAATGGCGTTGCTCACCGTAGGCAACCACGTCAGGAACTTGCATGCCATGTTTTTTCATAAAGTCATAACTGAATACTTCAACAGCAGCTTTAGTTGGCATCATCCAGAATTGTGGGCGAGGTTTGTCGTAGACATAACGTTTGAAATAAACCACTTCGCCATTACTTAATGTCACACGGTAGCAATTAGTAATCGGTGAGCCACCAGAAATAAATTCACCCGGACAAAGCCGTGCCCAGTTATCACCTTCGGCAATACCTGTTTCACTTAAAGCTGTTTGCCAGCCGTCGGCATACCAGATTTTTTCGCCATGAAAACAATGTGCGCTGCGTCGTGTTGGGATCATGAGGCTTGTTTCTTGTGACGGTTGCGGCGTTTACGCGGTGGGTAAGGGCGTTTCATTCCTTCTGGTTGCGTTTTAAAGCGGCGATGTACCCATAAATATTGTGCTGGTTGTAAACGTATCTCTTCTTCAATCACATGATTAATAGCAGTGGCATCTTTAACATCATCATTTGAAGGAAAATCTGTCAGTGGCGGTAATAGTTTGAGATCATAGCCGCTACCATCTTCGCGACGGGTTTGAAAAAAGGGCACAACCGGTGCGCCAGATAATTTAGAGAGTCGAGCCGTAGCGGTAATGAGCGCCGCGGGTACACCAAAGAAGGGCGCAAACACACTGTGCTGACGACCGTAGTCTTGATCAGCGGCATACCAGATTACTTTATTGGTTTTTAAACTACGCAAAGTGCCGCGCACGTCTTTACGCTCGTGAGTCAGATCTAGATAACTTTCACGACGTTTGCGCATGATCGCATCAAACAGCGGGTTGTTATGTTCTCTATACATAGCTCGGTAAGAACGATGTAGTGCTAATAAGCGCACACCGATCTCTAACGTAGTGAAATGAGCGCCAAGTAAAATAACCCCTTTGCCTTTTGCCAAAGCCGCATCAAAATACTCGAGACCTTCAATTTTTTGTAGTTTGTTGAGTCGGCTTGCCGGTGTCCACCAGGCAATTGCAGTTTCGATCATGCCTTTACCGAGCGAATCGAAGTGCTGGCGGAGCAACTTTTGTCGCTGCTGTTCACTCATTTCCGGAAAGCATAATTCCAGATTAATACGGGCATAATTACGCCGTTCAGGAAAAAACTTGAACATCAGCCAACCGACAAAGCTTCCCATCATCATTTGCACGCGAAACGGTAAATAGGCAATTAGCTTCATTACGCCTAAACCTAGCCACAGTGACCAGTAGCGGGGATGGCTGAATTGGCTGGCTTTAAATTGGAAAGAAGAGCTCACACTGGCATCCGAATTAGGCTTTTATCGATTTTTGAGTCAATTTGTAGCCATGAATCATCTCAAGGCTGTGCTATTATATGCGAAATTATCAATAATCGCCGACAGTTACGGCCAGATCATGACAAACATGACACTTAGTTTACCTGATTTCTCAAACGCACACGTACTCGTGATCGGCGACATTATGCTGGATCGCTACTGGCATGGCGATACCTCACGCATTTCACCTGAAGCACCGGTTCCCGTGGTGCGGGTGGTTGATACGGAAGAACGCCCTGGTGGCGCGGCAAATGTTGCTTTAAATATTGTTGCACTGGGTGCCCGCGTTACGCTGGTTGGTGTCACAGGTAATGATGAGCAAGCCGATACTCTGCAACAAACACTCGAAGCAGCGGGGGTAGAATGTCACTTCCTGCGTATGGCTGGCTTGCCAACGATCACAAAATTACGAGTCTTGAGTCGCCACCAACAATTAATTCGTCTGGATTTTGAAGACAGCTTCGCCGAATTTGATCAGGCGGACTTATTACAGAAATATCAGTCTTTTCTCAGTGATGCTGATGCGGTGGTCATGTCCGATTATGGCAAAGGCACATTATCGGGAGCGGCTTCTTTAATTGAGCAGGCTCGGGCAGCCAGTAAACCTGTGTTGGTTGATCCGAAAGGACAGGACTTTACGCCTTATCGCGGTGCGAGTTGTATTACGCCGAATCTATCCGAGTTTGAAGGGGTGGTTGGCAAATGTGCGGATGAAGCCGAGATTGTGGCACGCGGTGAAGCCTTGTGTCGTGACATGGATATTGATTCTTTGTTGGTAACGCGTAGCGACAAAGGTATGAGTTTATTGCGCAGCACCGAACCACCAGTGCATTTACCAACCCAAGCGCGTGAAGTTTATGATGTCACCGGCGCGGGTGATACGGTGATAGCCGGTCTTGCTGCCAGCATCGCGGCAGGACAAGACTCAGAACAAGCCATGCAAGTGGCTAATCTTGCTGCCGGTATTGTGGTTGGCAAATTGGGTACGGCGACAGCAAGTGTGAGCGAGATTCGACGCGCACTGCAAAGCCAGCAATCTGTTTCTATGGGCAGTATTGATGAAGACAGTTTGTTACAGGCAGTTCAAGATGCCCGTGACCATGGTGAACGCATTATCATGACTAACGGCTGTTTTGATATTTTGCACGCTGGTCATGTCGGCTATTTAGAAGCCGCTAGAAAACTCGGTGATCGACTTATTATTGCCGTCAACGATGATGATTCAGTTCGTCGTTTAAAAGGCGAGCAACGTCCCATTAACCCTCTAGAACAACGCATGGCAGTGTTAGCCGGCTTGGGCTGTGTTGATTGGGTCGTGCCATTTAGTGAAGACACACCAGAACGACTTATTTGTAAGCTATTGCCAGACGTACTGATTAAAGGCGGTGACTATCGTCCTGAAGATATTGCTGGTGGTAGCTGTGTACAAGAGCAGGGCGGCGAAGTCATCGTGCTCGATTATGAAGAAGGTGTTTCAACCACACGCATCGTAGAAAGCATTCGGAGAGATTTAACGTGATTATTGTAACCGGCGGTGCCGGCTTTATTGGTAGTAATATTGTTAAAACACTTAACCAGCGCGGTCGCACAGATATTATCGTGGTGGACGATCTCACCGATGGTAAAAAATTCCGTAACATTGTTGACTGTGATATTGCCGACTACATGGATCAGGATGATTTCCTTGCAGCAGTAAAAGCCAATGATAATTTTGGCACCAAGATTGATGCTATTTTCCATGAAGGTGCCTGTTCATCAACAACCGAATGGGATGGTCGTTATGTCATGCATAACAATTACGACTATTCAAAATCATTATTTCATTACTGTATTGATCAAAATGCTTCGTTTTTATATGCCTCATCCGCATCAGTCTATGGTGGCGGTAGTGTCTTTGTAGAAGACCGAGATAACGAAGAGCCGTTAAATATGTACGGCTATTCAAAATTTCAGTTTGATCAATACATTCGTCAGTACCTAGATAAAATAAAAATTCAGGTTGCCGGTTTCCGTTACTTCAATGTTTACGGGCCACGCGAACAACACAAAGGCAGTATGTCGAGTGTGGCATTCCACCTTAATAATCAGATTAATGCTGGTGAAAATCCTAAATTATTTGAAGGTACTGATGGACACTATGATGGTGGTCAATTACGTGACTTCATTTACATCAGCGATATAGTTGATGTGAACTTATGGTTTATGGATAACCCGCAGGCATCCGGTATTTTTAATGTTGGCACTGGTAAAGCACAGTCATTTAATGATGTTGCCAATGCGGTTATTGCTCATCATGGTAAAGGCCATATTGAATACATCCCGTTCCCCGATCACCTTAAAGGTTGCTACCAAAGTTTCACAGAAGCGAATATCTCTAAACTGCGCGAAGCAGGTTATGACAAGGACTTTAAGACTGTTGAGCAAGGCGTAGCTGAGTACATGAAAGTACTCAACAAGCAGTTGTAAGCTGCGGCGAATACAATGGACTGGTTTCGTTATCTCTATAGTGCAATTCTCTACTTATTAACGCCGTTCTATCTGGCGTACCTTTACTGGCGTGGTCGCCGTGCACCAGCCTACCGTGATCGTATTGCAGAACGTTTTGGTTTTTACAATCTTGAGGTTACACAAAACCCTATCTGGATCCATGCAGTATCCGTTGGTGAAGCACAAGCTGCCATGCCGATGATTCAAAAACTAAAAGAACGTTTTCCTAATCATCCTATATTAATGACAACCACCACCCCGACTGGATCAACACGGATTAAAGAAACACTGGGAGAGGAAGTCATACACGTTTATGTTCCTTATGATGTGCCCTGTGCTGTGGGTCGTTTTATTGAAGCTATGAAACCATCGATTGCCATTTTTATGGAAACAGAAATTTGGCCGAATATTATTCATGCCTGTAAACAGAAAGAAATCCCTGTGGTGCTGGCAAATGCGCGTATGTCTAAGCGCTCAGCAAAAGGCTATGCAAAGCTAGGTCGCTTTATGCGTGAGGTAATGAGTCAGATTGATCTGGTTGCCGCACAGTCACAAAGTGATGGCGCACGTTTAATAGGTCTAGGTGCAAGAACCGATGTTATGCATGTTACTGGTAGCGTAAAATTTGATATGCACCTTCCTGCCAGCATAAAAGAGCAGGGTGAAGTTTTACGCCGAGATTGGGGTGTAGAACGAAGCATCTGGATTGCCGCAAGCACCCGCCAAGGTGAAGACGAGCAAATCCTCGATGCCTTTGCCAAAGTGTGCCATGACCGACCTGAATCATTACTCGTACTCGTGCCAAGACATCCTGAACGTTTTGACAGTGTTGCTGGGCTGTGTGAAAAACGCGGTTTTAACATTCAACGTCGAAGTAAGCATCAGCCTTGCACAAATGACATTGATGTTTATATCGGCGACACAATGGGTGATCTCACCTTAATGTATGCAGCATCAGATGTGGCTTTTGTGGGTGGCAGTCTGGTACAAACCGGCGGACAAAACCCGATTGAAGCCGCAGCATTGGGCTTACCGGTTATCATGGGACCATCATTGTATAACTTCTCTGAAGTCACCCGAATGTTACGTGAAAGTGAAGCTCTGGAAATTGTTGATGATAGTGAACAACTTTCTACCACAGTATTAGCTTACTTTAATGATTCGAGTCTACGCACACAACGAGGGGAAAATGCCTATGCGGTTGTGCAACGTAATCGTGGTGCGATGGACCGATTGTTAAAGTTAATTG
>JALTKP010000185.1 GCA_027078075.1 Gammaproteobacteria bacterium
CAGCGAGTTGATGCCTGTAAAAATGAAGAACTAAAGGCAATCCTTGCACATAACCGTGATGAAGAAAAAGAACATGCGGCAATGGTATTAGAATGGATACGCCGCCAAGATTCTTCTTTTGATAAAGAATTAAAAGATTATCTATTTACAGATAAACCGATAGCACATAAATAAGTAGAGAGTTTAGAATGCTTGAATTATTTTCAAGGAAGATTAAATTAATAACTATCATAGTAAGTTTATTAATAACATTACCTCTGCAAGCGGGAATTTACCGATGGACGGATGAGGCCGGTAATGTACATTTTTCTGATAAGCCGGTTGGTGATAAAGCAAAAGAAGTAAAAGTAAAAATAGTGCCATCAACGCCTCAAAGCCCTCAAAGTACTGAAGAAAGAAAAACCAGAGCTGAACAGTTTTTACGCGCTCGAGAGGAAGAACGAGCAGAAAAAAACAAAGAAGTAGCAGAGAAGAAGCGACTTAAGAAGAATAGAAAAATAAAATGCAAAACAGCAAAAAGAGAATATGGACGTTTATCTCGCGCCCGAAGCATCTATACAGATGGTAAAGATGGCAAACGTAATTTCATCGGTGATGACGAGCGAACTAAAGTCTTAGAAAATGCAAAAGCCGATATTAAACGATGGTGTAAATGAATATTTAATTGTCGAGAGCCTGTTTAATAAAAGGTCGCAATGTTAAACCACCCCGATGAGATTCAGTCGTATAGTATTTTGTTGTAACAGCAGAATCCATTGGGCGTATATTTTCAAAGTTATTTTCTTTCCCTGCCATTGTGCAACTCCACCATCCAGTTGGGTAACAGCTTTGAGGAAATTCAAAAGTATGTGTAGATGAATAACAGGCTAACTTCATATTGTTAGACATCGATTTAATTAAATCTAGCTGTTTAAGTGGAGATTCACTTTGTGCCACCAGTAAGCCTCCGTTACGTGTAATCCTATGGCAATCACTATAAAATTCAGTGCCAAATAAACGTGCCGCTTGCCCAACTGGATCGGTGCTATCAATAATCACCACATCAAATTGTTCATCAGCGCAGTCAGCAACATATTTAATACCATCATCAAAAAGCAGTTCAGCACGAGGGTCATTATTACTGCTACAGAGTTCAGGAAAAAATTCTTCAGTGACACGGGTTACACGTTCATCAATATCAACTTGAATACAGCGTTGCACTGACGGATGTTTAAGTACCTCACGTAGCGTACCGCAATCACCTCCGCCAATAATAAGCACATTTTGTGGATCAGGGTGGCTTTGCAACGCTGGGTGACTCATCATTTCGTGATAAATAAAATTATCCAGTGTGGTCAGCATCACGCAGCCATCAAATACCATTAAACGACCATAGCTGTCAGTCTCGTAGATTTCGATATGTTGAAATGGAGTTTGTTCTTCGTGTAATTTAGCCTTTATTTTAAGCGAAAAGGCGGTGCCGGTCACATCGAAGGGTTCACTGAACCAACTATTGTCGAGCGTCATGACAAGAGTCCTAAAAATTAACGTAGCCGCGAAGATACCGGATCAAGCACAGATAATGCAAGAGGGCTTGTGATAAGCGACAATACAGCTTTTAATGTTGGAATGAATAAAGCCGTGACATCATCAAAGTGGACTATTAAGCAATCAAAGCAGCTTTATAATATAGCGAGCTGGAGCGATGGTTATGTTGGCATTAGTAAGAATGGCAACTTACAGGTTATGCCTGATCGCCAACCAGAGTCTGCTATCGAATTAGCCAGTTTGGTTGACGAGCTACAGCAGCAACAAGTCGGCCTGCCCGTGTTGGTGCGTTTCGATGGTATTTTGCATAATCGAGTTCAGCAGTTGTGTCAGGTATTTATTGGAGCCGCACTGAAAAATAATTTTTCAGGTAAGCACACTGCAATTTATCCCATTAAAGTGAATCAACAACGCCGTGTAATTGAAGAAATAATGGCTGATACAGATTTACCGGTAGGATTGGAGGCAGGCAGTAAACCAGAATTAATGGCAGTGCTGGGGTTAGCACGCCAAGAACAAGGTGTGATTGTTTGTAATGGCTATAAGGATAGCGAATATATTAGGCTTGCGTTGATCGGCCGCCAGTTAGGTCACCGTGTTTATATTGTTGTAGAGAAGCTGTCAGAAATTCCATTAATTATTGCTGCTGCTGAAGAGTTAGGCATTCGTCCTTTATTAGGTTTACGCATTCGTCTGGCATCTATTGCAGCGGGTAAGTGGCAAAACAGCGGTGGTGAAAAATCTAAATTTGGTTTATCTGCAACGCAAGTGCTACAAGCAATCGAACAGTTACAAGAAGTGGCTATGCTTGATTGCCTTGAAATGTTGCATCTGCACATGGGATCACAAATTGCCAATATTCGAGATATCCAGCGAGCGATGCGAGAATGTGCCCGTTTTTATTCCGAGCTTTACAGCTTAGGTGCCAATATTAAAGTTGTGGATGTCGGTGGTGGTTTAGGTGTCGATTATGAAGGCACACGTAGCCGTAGTTTTTGTTCCATGAATTATCAACTACAAGAATATGCCAATACTATTGTCCATACCTTGCATGAAACCTGTCAGCAGCAACATATTCCACATCCTGATATTTTCACAGAATCAGGCAGAGCCATGACGGCACATCATGCAGTATTAATTACCAATGTGATTGATACTGAAGTACCCAGTATAGAAGTCATTAGTGAACCGGATAAGCATTCTCCTGTTTTACTGCATGACATGTGGCAAGTAATGCAACAATTAGATGAAGCCAGTGCGGTAGAAACCTATCATGAAATTACTCATTGGCAAGCAGAAGCGCAGGACATGTATACACATGGTGTGATAAATCTATCTGAACGAGCACAAGTAGAGCGGTATTTTGTCGCGACTTGTCAGATGTTATGTGAAAATTTGAACCCACGTTCGCGGCGTCACCGTGAAATTATTGATAACTTGCACGAAAGAATGGCAGATAAGATTTTCTGTAACTTCTCCTTATTTCGTTCGCTCCCGGATGTGTGGGCAATCGATCAAATCTTTCCTATTGTGCCGCTACAACAACTTGATGAAGAGCCGACTCGTCGCGGTGTGATTCATGATATTACCTGTGATTCCGATGGCATGATTGATCATTATGTCGATGCTGAAGGTATCGAAACCAGTATGCCAATACATGCTATAAAAGCAGATAAACCGTATTTATTAGGGATGTTTATGGTTGGTGCCTATCAGGAAATATTGGGTGATATTCATAATCTATTTGGTGATACTCATTCTGTGCATGTGGTAACGAATACAGATGGCAGTCACTATATTGATACACCAATTCAAGGCACCAGTGTTGATGAAGTATTGAGAGCGGTACATTTCAATCCAGAGGAACTTCAGGCAATTTACGAGGTCAAGGTAGAGGCAACTGATTTACATTTAGATTTACGTAAGTTTTATTTAAAAGAACTTAAAAACGGTTTACGTGGATATACTTACCTAGAAGATTGATCACATTAAAAGTGTGAATAATTCACAGCATTTTTTAGCAAAATAGTTAAGGATAGTGTTCTACAACAGGGAATTTATGATGCGTATTATAGTTAGTTTATTACTTAGCCTTTTTATTACCTCAATTGTGCACGCAAGTGCAGCAGTCACAAAAGAGGGTGTTCAGTGGCGTGACTTTAACGATGCCGCATTTGCAGAAGCCAAGCGTGATGGCAAATTACTCATTCTCGATTTAGAAGCGGTTTGGTGTCATTGGTGTCATGTGATGGAAGCCAAGACTTATTCTGATCCCGTTGTTAAAAAAATTCTTAAAGACCATTATATTGCGCTTAAAGTTGATCAAAATAACCGACCCGATTTAGCACGCCGCTATCAAGACTTTGGCTGGCCTGCCACCATCTTTTTTAATGCCTCTGGCACAGAGTTAGTAAAACGCGCTGGTTATATTCCACCAGAAGCAATGGCGAAATTACTACAAGCAATTGTTGATGATCCAACCCCTGAGCAAGGTGCGCCCGTACAGCAGCAGAAAAAATTTGCCAGCAGCGCACTCTTAACAGAATCAGTTAAAAAACAATTACAAAAAAGTCATGTTGATGCTTATGACCCAGTTTACGGCAGTTTAAAATTAGGGCAGAAGTACTTAGAACGCGACAGTGTTGAATATGATTTATTACTAGCTCGTAGCGGCGATAAACAAGCAGAAAAACGTGCGATTCATACCCTTGATGCAGCTATGGCGCTTATCGACCCGGTTTGGGGTGGGGTGTACCAATATTCAACTGGTGGCAAGTGGGACTATCCACACTTTGAAAAAATCATGCCATCACAATCTGGCTACCTAAAAATTTATGCTATGGCGTATCGTCAGTTTGGTGATAAAAAATACTTACAGGCAGC
>JALTKP010000186.1 GCA_027078075.1 Gammaproteobacteria bacterium
CCATGATTGCATCAGGCGCATCTTTAAGGTGTTTGCGACTCATACTTCGATATTCTTGCGCTTGTTTAATTCGGTCTTCTAATGGCTGATTAAGAAAACGAGACTTCCAGTCAGTACTGCGTAATAAGGCCCTAGATTCTTGGTGCATAACATCATCAGTACACAGGCTATCACCATGCATTAACAAAGTAGCTGTTCCATATAAATCAATGACAGTAGGATCTTCTAGTAAGGTGCAATGACATCGTTTAGTGAAGCCGTCGGCGAATAAAAAATCTCTGTTACCTGGCATAACGAACAGAGGCACACCGGTATCGGATAATGCGCGAAGTTCATTGATAAACGTTTGGGTGGTGGGGCGATCATCATCATCACCAACCCATGCCTCGAACAAATCCCCAAGAATATAGACGGCATCAGCTTTAGGTGCCTGTTCACGCATGAACTGCGTGAACAAGCTGGTTAACTCCGGTAGATTTGCATCAAGATGTAGATCGGAAATGAAGAGGGTTAATGCCATTGAATTATTTTATTGAAGCGGTTCTATTATTCTTCGCTAGCAGAATCATCTGCTTCTTCTTCAACAACTTCAGCACTTTCAATAATAACATCTTCAACAGGTACGTCTTGATGCATGCCTGCGCTACTCGTGTCGACAGCCTTGATAGCATTTACAACATCCATGCCATCGACGACTTTACCAAAAACACAGTAACCCCAACCAGCAGCAGTAGGCGCAGAATGGTTTAAAAAACTATTGTCTTTTATATTGATAAAGAATTGCGCAGATGCAGAATCTGGATCATTGGTGCGCGCCATCGCAATAGTGCCGAGCTCATTTGATAAACCATTGTCGGCTTCATTTTTAATTGTGTCGCGGGTTTCTTTTTGTTTCATGCCCGGTTCCATGCCGCCACCCTGAATCATGAAGCCATCAATAACACGGTGAAAGATAGTGCCGTCATAGAAACCGTCGTTGACGTACTGGATAAAGTTTTCAACAGTCACTGGTGCTTTTTCAGCATCGAGTTCAAGAGTGATGGTGCCATGATTGGTGTTTAATTTAATCATTGATAACTACCTTTGGAATAATGTTTATTTTTCGATAATAACTTTGTTAATGACGATTTTCGTTTTTGGTGCATCTTTAGCAAAAGGACCACCAGAACTTGTTTGTACTTTTCGAATCGCATCGACTGTATCCATGCCACCAACTACTTTGCCGAATACCGTATAACCAAAACCGCGTGGAGTAGGACTTTTATGATCTAGAAAACCATTGTCTTTTAAATTAATAAAAAATTGTGAGGTGGCTGAATGTACCGCGTTGGTACGCGCCATTGCGATGGTGCCACGTAGGTTTTTTAAACCATTGCCTGCTTCATTAACAATAGGTGGTTGTGTTGGGCGACGGTTATAACTTTCATCAAAGCCGCCACCTTGAATCATGAAGTTATCAATAACGCGATGAAAGATAGTGCCTTCGTAGGCGCCACTTTCAACGTAGGAAAGGAAGTTCTTAACTGAAATAGGGGCTTTTTCTTTATCCAGTTCAAGTACGATGTCACCCATCGAGGTTTGCATACGGACTTTAACAGTGTCAGCGGCAAAGCCTGATTGCACCATAGAGAACAGAACCAGTGATAAAAATAGTTGTTTAAGCAGTGTGATTTTGATTTTCATAGTATCTGGCTACTTCGTGTCATATTAAGTTGTGCACATAATATAGCCTTTATTCAGCCTATGAAAGACCATTCAGCGTATCGACTTTGTTGTTAGCGGTGTAATCGGCTACCATTTGGCGCAGAAATGGATAATGACAAAACATCTGTACTGTATTTTTCGCTTTGGAGGCAAATTCGTAGTGCTTGAGATATATAACACCCTGACCGCTAAAAAGGCGCCTTTTGAGCCGATAGACCCTAAAAATGTTCGTCTTTACGTTTGTGGCATGACTGTTTACGACCTTTGTCATCTAGGACATGCGCGTGTTTTGGTGGTGTTTGACGTGGTGAATCGTTATTTACGCCATGTGTTCGGCGACGAACATGTGACCTATATTCGTAATATTACGGATATTGATGACAAAATTATTGCACGAGCAAATGAAAATAAAGAGCCTTTTGATACCTTAACGGATCGTTTTATTGCTGAAATGAATCAGGATGCAGATGATCTTGCCATACAACGTCCCGATCAAGAGCCACGTGCAACCGCCTACATGCAGCAAATTATTGACATGGTTGCCACCTTGGTCGATAAAGGTTTTGCCTATGCTGCAGATAATGGCGATGTTTATTACAGCGTGAATAGCTTCCCTGATTATGGCGCTCTCTCGAAAAAACAATTAGAGGATTTGCAGTCAGGCGCACGGGTTGAAGTGAATCAGGCAAAACGTGATCCACTAGATTTTGTTTTATGGAAAGCGGTTAAGCCAGACGAACCTTATTGGGATTCGCCATGGGGTAAAGGTCGACCTGGTTGGCATATCGAATGTTCAGCCATGTCGACGCATTGTTTGGGTGATCATTTTGATATTCATGGCGGTGGCATGGACTTACAGTTTCCACACCATGAAAATGAAATTGCGCAATCGGAAGCGGCGACAGGTTGTAAGTTTGTTAATGTCTGGATGCATAACGGCTTCGTGCGGATTGATGATGAAAAAATGTCAAAATCACTGGGCAACTTTTTCACTGTGCGAGAAATTTTGGCAAAATATAAACCTGAAGTAGTGCGTTACTTTGTTACCGGTAGTCACTATAGAAGTCCGCTAAATTATTCTGATAAGCAATTAGATATGGCACGTTCGGCACTAGATGCGTATTACACTTGTTTGCGTGATCTCGAACCGGTTAATAATGTGACAGCGACAGATTACTCAACGCGTTTTTATACTGCGATGGATGATGATTTTAATACCGCAGGTGCCTTAGCCGTATTGTCTGATTTGCGACATGCCATTAACAAGGCTAAAGGGGTGAACGAGATTGATTCAGCTAATCAGCTTGCGGGTGAATTAAAGCAACTTGCCGATTTACTTGGATTGCTTCAAGCAAGCCCTGAGGAGTGGTTGTCTGGCTCATCAGACGACGATGACGCCAGTGAAATCGACACGATGGTTGCCGCACGTGATGCAGCGCGTGATGCGAAAGATTGGGCAGAAGCCGACCGATTACGTGATGAATTAACCTCAAAGGGTATTATTCTTGAGGATAGTGCCGGAAAAACACGCTGGCGCAGGGAATAATTTGGGTTTTTTGTGGTCATACTTAGTCAATCATGACAATAACAATAAAGAGGTGGGTGAAATGCGTATTGGGTTAATACTAGCATTAGCGCTATCAGTAGTCGGTTTTCAAGCACAAGCCGCTGAACGTGGGCAGCAAACAGAAGATACCAAGCATGTTAAAACATGGAACCAATTTGCTGACAAATTATTAGAGATACATAAACAGTTACTTGCGACGCGGGATCTGAAAGAAACTACGCGTATTGGTGGTTACCGTGGTAACCCTAAATTTTATAAAGAGCATACTTACCATGATGCAAAAACAGGGCAGTTGGTAACACGAGTACATTGGGAATTGCAGAAACCTGATCAAATGCATGTGTTAGAAGTTTTTGTATACGACAAACAAGGTCGTTTAGATCGTGATTACACGGTTGCTTTTTTACCTGGTTTTAGAAATGCACCATCACAAACATTAGTGACACTCTATAGCTACAATGGCAAATTAAAAGCCTTCCGTAATTTTGATGCCAACGATGAAATCACCTATGAAAGTTGTGAAGGCGACTGGAAAGGTAAACATATTGATTTTAGCTTTGAAGATTATGAGATTATTGATCTGCAACAAAAAGGTGGAATAGGAGATAGTCCTGAATACAAAGCTTGCTTTGATCCTATCCCTTATACGGCTAAAGCATTCTTACCACCTAAGTTATAAATTAATTAGCCTCGCGTTGCTCAGCAGCGTCGAGGGTATTTTCTAATAACGTCGCGACGGTCATTGGACCAACACCTCCTGGAACGGGGGTGATCCACGCGGCGTTTTTATTTGCCTCATCGAATTCGACATCACCGACTAACTTGCCGTTGTCTAAACGGTTAATGCCTACGTCGATAACAATCGCACCAGACTTAATCCATTTGCCTTTGACAAAGTTTGGAATACCAACACCTGCAACCACAATGTCGGCAGCGGCAATCTTAGCAGCAAGATTTTTAGTTTTGCTATGACAAATCGTCACGGTGCAACGCGCCATTAAAAGCTCTAAGGACATTGGTCGACCAACAATATTTGACGCGCCGACTACCACGGCATCTAGGCCTTCTAAATTAACCCCAGTGGATTCAAGTAATGTCATCACACCGCGAGGTGTACAAGGTCGTAACAAAGGACGACGTTGTGCTAGGCGACCAAAGTTATAGGGGTGGAAACCATCAACATCTTTATGAGGGTCAATGTGATCAATCACTAAATCGGCATCGAGGTGTTTAGGTAAAGGCAGTTGCACTAAAATACCGTCAACTTCTGGATTATTGTTCAACTCATCAATCAGCGTGAGTAATTGTTGTTGAGTGGTAGATTCATCAAGATCATAAGAAAATGATTTAACACCGGCTTCCTCGCAGCGTTTACGTTTACTGTTTACATAAACAGTAGAGGCAGGATCCTTACCAATGAGTACAACAGCGAGCCCTGGAGCACGTTTACCGCTATTTAAACGTGCGGTAATACGGTCACGAACCTTGATAATAAGTTCATTGGCAATCTGTTTGCCATCAATGCGTTGCGCTGTCATTTAATCTGCCTGTGCATCCAATATGAAAAGAAGTTGAATTATACCCGAAATAGTTATGTGATTTCATCGAAGATGCGTTGACGACTTCTATTGGCACGCGTATCATGCCGCCTCTGTTAATTCTTAAGAGGATTGGCAGACCGTACGGGGTATAGCGCAGTCTGGTAGCGCGCCTGCTTTGGGAGCAGGATGTCGGGAGTTCGAATCTCTCTACCCCGACCAAATAAAGATCGAGAGTGTTAGAAGGTTATTCCGGCATTTTCGAGGTTAGAGTAAGAGAGATTTGAACTCCCGATGAAATAAAAGGGCAGTTCGACAAGCTGCGGTGCAGCTTGAACGCCGCAGGCAGCCCCGAAGGGGTGAGGACGCAGTCCGAATAATCTCTCTACCCCGACCAAACAAGAAGAAGATGTTTGAGGCTTTTGGGCATTTTCTAGATTTACATAGTAATTGGCCCGCACAGCGGCATATACTTTCGACTTATGCGCCTGTAGCTCATTTGGATAGAGCATCGGCCTTCTAAGCCGAGGGTAGCAGGTTCGACTCCTGCCAGGCGCGCCATTTTTATCTGGTTGCCTTGCATAGGTGTCAATTACCAAGTTTTATGGTGAGCGTAGCTCAGTTGGTAGAGTCCCGGATTGTGATTCCGGTTGTCGTGGGTTCGAGCCCCATCGTTCACCCCATATTTAACGTTTTTGAGTTATCAAAAACGGGTCGTTAGCTCAGTTGGTAGAGCAGCGGACTCTTAATCCGCGGGTCGACGGTTCGAACCCGTCACGACCCACCATACAGACAAAAGGGTTGCGAACTGTCGCAGCCCTTTGTTGTGTCTAATGGTTGCGGATTCCGCGTGAAAGGCGTGGGATTATCGTGACTTACGTCATCTGGCTAGAGTCTGTATAATGCCGGTGCATATAAGCAGGTCGTTGCCCCCATTTGCAACGGCTTTGGTTTTAAGTTTTTGATTTAGATAGTTTTTTTGGGGATGTGGTGAAATTGGTATACACGCCAGATTTAGGTTCTGGTGCCGCGAGGCGTGGGAGTTCGAGTCTCCCCATCCCCACCACTTATTTTGTCGGATGAAAGACGACGTTCTATTACCCGATTTTTTTTGATTTTTCCGGTTACAAAGACCGGCATTGAGGATGTGAGAAATGCAGATTTCAGTTGAAAAGCGTGAAGGTCTAGAAAGACGCATGACGGTTGAGTTGCCAGAAGAAGATTTTGAAAAAGCAGTACAAAATCGTCTTCAACAGATAGCACGTACCGTTAAAATAGACGGTTTCCGTCCAGGCAAAGTGCCATTGAGCGTTGTTAAAAAACGTTTCTCAAACGATGCACGCAAAGAAGCACTCGAAGAAGCCGTGCAATCTAGCCTTTATCAAGCAATGAATCAGGAAAACCTACGTCCTGCTGGTGCACCTCAGGTTGAATTCTTACCGCTAGAAGAAGGTAAAGGTCCTCAGTACGCGGTTGTGTTTGAAGTTATGCCCGAGCTGACGTTGTCTGATATGAAAGCCGCTGAAGTTGAAACACCCGTCGTTGAAATCACGGATGCAAACATCAATGCAACGATTGAGCGTATTCGCGAGCAGCGTAAAGAATTCAATGATGTGACTCGCAAATCGAAAGATGGCGACCAAGTGACGATTGATTTTGTTGGCAAACTTGATGGTGTTGCCTTTGATGGCGGTACTGGCACAGACGTAAAAGTTGTTTTAGGCGCAGGTCAATTCATTCCAGACTTCGAAAAAGGTCTGCATGGCGTTAAAACAGCCGAAGAGAAAGTGATTGATGCGACTTTCCCAGAAGAATATGGCAATAAAGACTTAGCCGGTAAATCGGTTCAGTTTGAAACAACGATTAAAGCCGTTAGTGAGCCAGTATTACCCGAAGTTGATGATGAGTTCGTTAAATCTTTAGGTGTTGAAGAAGGCACTGTTGAGGCATTACACGATCAAGTAAAAGGTAATATGGAGCGTGAACTTGAACAAGTTATACGTGAAATCACCAAAACAAACGTGATGGACGCAATTATTGCGCAACATGAGCTTGAATTACCTGAAGTGATGGTTAATGATGAAATCAAGCGTCTTGCTGAGCAAACACGTCAAATGTTCGAACAGCAGGGTATGCCACCGATGCCAGCAGGCACTGTGAACGATGATTTATACCGTGATCAAGCGGTTCGTCGTGTGTCATTGGGTTTGATCATGTCTGAAATTGTGAGCAAGAATGAGCTCGCTGCAACACCAGATAAAGTGCGTGCTGCCGTTGAAGAAATTGCTGCACCATACGAACAGCCGGAAGAAATTATTAATTACTACTATGGCGATAAGAACCGCCTAGGAGAAATTGAAGCGGTTGTGTTAGAACAAGGGGTAGTAGACTGGGTACTTGAACAGGCTAAGACCGTTGAAAAGAAAGAAGAATTTGAAGCATTAATGGCCTCTAGACAGGGCTAGCGCAAAGATTAAAGGAAGCGTTCAAATGACCGATAGCTATAACAACAATGGTATGAATGACGGAATTTACAATAGTGGCCTAGTGCCAATGGTAGTAGAGCAGTCGTCACGTGGTGAACGTGCCTATGATATCTACTCACGCCTATTGAAAGAACGGGTGATTTTCCTTGTCGGTCAGGTCGAAGACCACATGGCAAATCTGATTGTGGCGCAATTATTGTTCCTTGAATCAGAAAATCCGGATAAAGACATCCATTTGTACATTAATTCACCCGGTGGTTCGGTGAGCGCTGGTTTAGCTATTTACGACACCATGCAGTTCATCAAGCCGGATGTAAGCACTTTATGTATTGGTATGGCAGCGAGTATGGGTGCCTTGTTATTGACCGGTGGCGCAAAAGATAAGCGTTTTTGCTTGCCTCATTCGCGGATGATGATTCACCAGCCTTTAGGTGGTGTGCAGGGTCAAGCATCAGATATTGAGATTCATGCCAAGGAAATGCTGTTAGTTCGTGACCGTTTGAACGAGATTATGGTTCGCCATACAGGTCAGGATTTAGCGACAATTGAGCGTGATACGGATCGTGACAACTTTATGAGTGGTCAAACAGCAGCAGATTACGGTTTAATTGATTCTGTTTTGACTGATCGCAGCCAAGCAGTCACAGATTGATTACAAGCTTGTTGCTAAAAACAGTCTAAACTGTGGTAAACAAGCGGGAAATACTAATTTCCATATAGATTAAATGGATATTAATGGGTGATAGATGCACTTGCATCTTCGTTAAAATCCTAGCAAGGTATAGCCTTAACAGTTATACGAGAGTAATGAGGAAAAGTTCATGAGCGATGACGGCCAAAACAACGGTGATGACAGCGAAAAGCTGTTGTACTGCTCATTTTGCGGTAAGAGCCAACACGAAGTCCGGAAACTGATTGCTGGACCATCTGTCTTTGTTTGTGATGAATGTGTCGAACTGTGTAATGACATTATTCGCGAAGAAGTACAGGAAAAATCATCTGTTGCTTCCGGTAGCAAGTTACCAACTCCCCACGAGATTAACCACATTCTTGATGAGTACGTGATTGGTCAGGAAAAGGCTAAGAAAGTATTAGCTGTTGCTGTCTACAACCACTACAAACGTCTAGAAGTCGGTGAAGCTAAGTCTGGTGACGTTGAATTATCTAAGAGTAATATTCTCCTTATTGGCCCGACAGGTAGTGGTAAAACATTACTTGCTGAAACGCTTGCACGTTTATTGAATGTACCATTCACGATTGCGGATGCAACGACACTGACCGAAGCCGGTTATGTGGGTGAAGATGTTGAGAACATTATTCAAAAGTTATTACAGAAATGTGATTACGATGTTGAAAAAGCCCAAACAGGTATCGTTTACATTGATGAAATCGATAAGATTTCTCGTAAATCAGATAACCCGTCAATTACACGTGATGTATCAGGTGAAGGTGTACAACAAGCCTTACTGAAATTGATCGAAGGAACGGTTGCTTCTGTTCCACCACAAGGTGGTCGTAAACATCCACAACAAGAATTCTTGCAAGTGAACACGGCAAATATCATGTTTATTTGTGGTGGCGCATTTGCCGGTTTAGATAAAATTATTCGTGATCGTTCTGAAAAGGGCGGCATCGGTTTCTCTGCTGAAGTAAAAACTAAAGATGAAAGTTTGAATCTTGGTGAGATTTTACATGGCACAGAACCAGAAGATTTAATTAAGTATGGTTTGATTCCAGAGTTCGTGGGCCGCTTACCAGTTGTTGCAACATTAGAAGAGCTCGATAAAGACGCATTAATTCAAATCTTAACTGAACCTAAAAATGCGATTACAAAACAGTATCAACGTCTGTTCGAAATGGAAAACTGTGAGTTAGAATTTCGTGACGATGCATTAGGCGCAGTGGCAGAAAAAGCAATGGAAAGAAAGACTGGTGCGCGTGGTCTGCGTTCTATTCTTGAATACGCCTTACTCGATACAATGTATGATTTGCCATCAATGGAAGACGTACAAAAAATCGTGGTTGACGAAAATACAATTAAGGGTGAGTCAGAACCTTTGATGATATATGAGCAACCAGATCAGGCGGCAGCGTCAGATTAGACTTTTCTTAAAAGCCCCGCTCAGTGCGGGGCTTTTATTTTTATTAAAACATTAATATTTATGCATGCTATCAGTCTTGATTATTGCTAAATTCATCCCAATCTAGACTAGTGCAATATTGCAATAAAAAACTCAGGGATTATGCCCTGCACCGCGAGGCTCCAGTATGGAGAACGAAAAAACACCATCATCCGTTGTAGACGAACAAATTAGTGTGATCCCGGTATTACCCCTACGTGATGTAGTGGTTTATCCACATATGGTGATCCCGTTGTTTGTTGGACGTGATAAATCAATTAAAGCGCTTGAGTCTGCGATGGAAGCCGATAAGCAAATCATGTTGGTGGCACAAAAAAGTGCAGCACAAGATGATCCAGAAGCAGATGATATGTATCGCATCGGTACTGTTTCAACAATTTTACAATTACTCAAACTGCCAGACGGTACGGTAAAGGTATTAGTTGAAGGTGGTGAACGTGCACGTCTATTGCACTTCATGGACAACGATGAATTTTTCAAAGCACAAGTTAGTGTTCTTAAATCAGAGCAACCATCAGAGCGTGAAGCCGAAATTTTAATTCGTTCAGTAATGAATCAATTCGATCAATACGTAAAGTTGAACAAAAAAGTTCCACCTGAAATTTTGTCATCACTTTCTGGCATTGAAGATCCCGCGCGTTTAGCGGATACCATCGCTGCACACATGTCTTTAAAGCTAGATGAAAAACAAAACGTTTTGGAAATTGTTGATATCCGTGAGCGCCTTGAACAATTAATGGCGACAATGGAATCTGAAATCGATATTTTACAAGTCGAAAAACGAATCCGTGGTCGTGTTAAACGCCAGATGGAAAAAAGTCAGCGTGAGTATTATCTCAACGAACAAATGAAAGCGATTCAAAAAGAATTGGGTGACATGGAAGATGCGCCGAATGAAAATGAAGAGCTACAGCAGAAAATTGATAAAGCAGGTATGACCAAAGAGGCCAAGGAAAAGGCCGAATCTGAATTGAAGAAATTACAGATGATGTCGCCAATGTCTGCGGAAGCGACAGTAGTACGTAACTATATTGAAGCGCTGACGGGTGTGCCTTGGAAGAAGAAGAGCAAGGTTAAACGCAACTTAACTGAAGCAGAAGCCGTGCTTGATGAAGATCATTACGGTCTGGAAAAAGTTAAAGAACGTATTCTTGAATATTTGGCAGTACAACAACGTGCTAAGAAATTAAAAGGTCCGATTCTTTGTCTAGTTGGACCACCAGGTGTTGGTAAAACGTCACTGGGGCAATCGATTGCACGTGCAACCGGTCGTAAATACACGCGTATGGCGCTTGGTGGCGTACGTGATGAAGCAGAAATTCGCGGTCATCGCCGCACTTACATCGGCTCAATGCCCGGTAAGATTGTTCAAAAGCTAAGTAAAGCAGGAACCCGCAACCCATTATTCTTGCTCGATGAGCTAGATAAAATGTCAACGGATTTCCGAGGCGATCCTGCTTCTGCATTGTTGGAAGTACTCGATCCAGAACAAAACCATGCTTTCAATGATCACTATCTTGAAGTTGATTACGATTTATCCGATGTGATGTTTGTTGCAACAGCGAATAGTATGAATATTCCAGGACCATTGCTTGATCGTATGGAAGTGATTCGTCTATCTGGTTACACCGAAGATGAAAAACTGAATATTGCGACACGTTACCTCGTGCCGAAGCAGATCAAAAATAATGGTCTAAAAGATAAAGAAATAGATATTGCGGCATCAGCTATCACGGATATGATTCGTTATTACACACGTGAAGCGGGTGTACGTAGTTTAGAACGTGAGATTTCGAAAGTTTGTCGTAAGGTTGTTAAAGACATTTTACTTAAACCTCGTGATACGCAAGTAAAAGTATCATCGAAGAACTTAGAAAAATATCTGGGCGTACAGCGTTTTCGTTACGGCGAAGCTGAAAATACAGATCAAGTTGGTCAAGTTACCGGCTTAGCTTGGACTGAAGTAGGTGGTGATTTATTAACCATTGAAGCAGCGGCAATTCCTGGTAAAGGCAAGCCACTTTATACAGGTCAATTAGGCGATGTCATGCAAGAGTCGATTCATGCGGCTATGACAGTGGTAAGAACGCGTGCAGACGCCTTGGGTATTGATCCAGAGTTTTACCAGAAGTTTGATTTCCATATCCATGTCCCTGATGGCGCAACACCAAAAGACGGCCCTAGTGCTGGTGCGGGTATGTGTACAGCATTAGTATCCGCTTTATCGGGTATTCCGGTTCGAGCAGATGTGGCAATGACCGGTGAAATTACCTTACGTGGTGAAGTATTGCCGATTGGTGGATTAAAGGAAAAATTACTCGCAGCACATCGTGGTGGCATTAAAACCGTCCTGATCCCGCATGAAAATGAACGTGATCTGGCTGATATTCCTAAAACAATTGTTGAAGCGCTTAATATTAAGCCAGTTCGCTGGATTGATGAAGTGCTGGAAGTTGCATTGACTAGAATGCCAGAACCATTGACTAAAGATCCAACAGCAGGCTCAAGTACGAAATCAAAGCCTGAGCCTGGTAAAGGTAAGCCTCTCCAGCATCACTGAGTTAAATGCTCAGGAATGATGATTTAAAAAAGACCCGTAGAAAAATCTACGGGTCTTTTTTTATGCAGGTTTATCGCTAACTCTTCAAATATTTATTAATCATGAAAGCTAACTGCTTGATGTTGTTTAATGATAGTTAATTGTTCATCCTGACTAGCTCATCACACTTTAATTAAATTATTTCATGCCACAATAAGCTTGCTTGACAGCCATTAGGGGCTATGGGATAAGAGAAGGGACTTGTTTTTCCATCGCTACTAATAGTCAGCAAAAAATAATGTCGTTCATGTTCATTAATGACGACGGTTGGAAATAAAAATCAATACAGGGGAGTTAAACAGAATGAATAAAGCGGAATTAATCGATGCTGTTGCAGAAAGTGCAGATCTTTCTAAAGCATCAGCAACACGTGCACTTGATGGTGCACTTGATGCTATCTTAAATGCCCTCAAAGGCGGCGATCAAGTTACCCTAGTAGGGTTTGGTACCTTTTCTGTTCGTGCGCGAGCAGCTCGTACTGGACGTAACCCAAGGACTGGTGAACCGATTCAAATCAAAGCTTCAAACGTTCCTGGATTTAAGGCTGGTAAAGCTCTAAAAGATGCCGTAAACTAGCGCGCCTCTGAACAAGGGGATAGTTAGGAAATAGAAATATTCCTTCCTCTTGGGTGCTTAGCTCAGCTGGGAGAGCGTCGCCCTTACAAGGCGAATGTCGGGGGTTCGATCCCCTCAGCACCCACCAAGCGCTGGAGCGGTAGTTCAGCTGGTTAGAATACCGGCCTGTCACGCCGGTGGTCGCGGGTTCGAATCCCGTCCGCTCCGCCATTACGGCGACGAAGGGTGTACCTTAACGGGTACGCCCTTTGTTTTTTCTGCCTCCAGACCGCATAATACGTCCATTAAATAATAACTAGAGTACAGTTTCATGATGCAGGCCATTCGTGATCGCGCCCAAAGTTGGTTAGCGTGGGTCATCGTTAGTTTTCTTGTTGTCGTTTTTGCCTTATTTGGTATTCAAGGCTATGTCGGTAATCCAGGCAGTACAGATGTAGCTGAGATTAACGGCGTTCCTATCAGTGAACGTGAGTTTGAAAATCAATACCGTTCTTACCGTGATCAGCAACGCGAACAATTGTTAAAAGTACTTGGTAATGATGTAAACCATCCTTTATTCAAGCAATTATTCAATGAAGATGTCATGCGCCAACGTGTCCTTGAAGGCATGGTGCAATCTCGCTTATTAACATTTGCTGCGATTAAGGCAGGTTTTAATGTTGGTGATGAACAAATTAATAATATTATTGTTCAGATCCCCGTTTTCCAGAAAGATGGCACGTTTGATAAAGAAACCTACAAACAACGCTTAAGACTTCAGGGAATGAATAACAACATTTTTAAGAGTCGTCTTAAACAAGATGAAATTACCGCTCAGTTTACCAATGGAATAACCAATACGGTTTTTGTTACTGATGCACAAATTAATAGTTGGTTGGCATTACAAAATCAAAAGCGTGGCTTTAGCATGATGACGCTAAAGGCGAAAGACTATCAGCTTGAAGCGAATATTAATGATGACATGATCAAGTCTTATTACGATGAAAATATTAGTCGTTTTATGACAGAAGAAGAAATATCAGTTGATTATGTTGTTTTATCAGCGGCAGATTTATCTGAACAGGCAGCCGCAGATGAACAAGCATTACGTGAGTTCTATGAAGATCGTAAAGCAGACTATGCTGTTGTCGATACCTCAGAGCAGATAGCAACATTAAATAAAATTCGTGATCGCATTGCCGCAGGTGAAGATTTCGCAGCGCTGGCAAAAGAGTTCTCACAAGATACCGGTTCTGCAAACAATGGCGGTAATATTGGTTTAATTAGCGGTTTCGATATGGAGCCATCCTTTACCGATGTGGCTTTTGCCTTAAAAGAAGGTGAAGTGAGCAAACCAGTGCAAACTTCATTTGGAATGCACTTGATTAAACTTAATCGTGTTCAGGGTACGCAACGAGATGTTAGTCATATCCTGTTAAATGTTGATAGTAAGAAGCTTCGTACTCGTAGCTTTGAAGAAGTGAAGAGTGAAATTGAAAAAGAATTTCGCACAAATGCGGCCGAACGTCGTTTTGGCGAACAATTTCAGCTGTTAAGTAATATCAGTTACGAACAACCGGATACGCTAGAACCTGTTAAGAATGAATTAGGTTTAGCTATTAAAACCAGTGAAAAATTCACACGTCGAGGTGGCAAAGGTTTATTTGCAAACCCAGCAGTAGTCTCAGCTGCATTTAGCACAGATGTACTTGCTGGTAACAACAGTGAGCCGATTGAGTTACCGAATGAGCAAGTTATTGTACTAAGAGTAAAAGACTATCAAGCTGCGGCACCAAAACCGTTGGCGGAAGTTAATGATGACATTATTAAAAGCCTGTTAAGTAATAGTGGCCGCGTTAAAGTCAAAGAGAAAGCCGCTGAGTTGTTAGAAAAATTAGCAGATTATGGAAAACTAGCTGATTTGGCCGTTTTAGAAAATGCTGAATTTGCAAAGACAACTGAAATTACGCGCGCAGATAAGAAAATACCTCGTGAAATTGTTGAAGCAGTTTTCAGCATGCAGCGTCCTATAGATAAGCCCGCATATAAAATAGTCGATCGTGTGAGTGGTGATATTAGTATCGTGTCATTGGAAAGCGTTAAAGACGCTGATGCAACGGAATTCACCGAGGAAGAACGCCAAGCGGCTAAAGCTAAACTGATGGAATTATTTGCTAATCGTGATGCAACAGCATTACGAACTGATTTACGCCAAACTGGTGATGTAGTTATCACTATGAATAAAAATACGGACGCAGCGCAGTAATTATTTTTAATTGCTAATGTTGTAGTACGAAGGAAGCTCGTTTATGAAGCTACATTGGCAGATTGTTATTGCGTTGGGTTTGGCGGTTATCTTTGGCTTAGCCTCATCACTTGAATACGATAGTGCGATATTAAGCTTCGGGCTTTATCCTGCGTATAAATTCATTGGTACATTATTTCTTAATGCACTAAAAATGATTATTGTGCCATTGGTTGTTTCGTCCATTATCGTGGGTGTTGCAGGTATCGGTGCTTCAGGTGGCTTTGCACGCCTTGGCAGTAAAACGCTTCTTTATTATCTTGCAACAACCTTAATTTCAGTGACGGTTGGTTTAATGGTCGTAAATGCGATCGAGCCAGGCATTGTCAATAATGAACCGGTTAAAGATCAAATTAATCTTACAGCTGATGTCTCTTCGATTACTGCAAAAGTGGAAGGTCGTGGTGCCAGTGACATCGTCGAAGTTTTTATTCGTATGGTTCCCCCAAACATTGTTGCAGCCGCAGCTAATGGCCAAATGCTAGGACTTATTTTCTTTAGCTTATTGTTTGGTTACTTCATGGCGCGTATTGGTGAACCGCACGCAGCGGGGCAACTTAATTTCTGGCAAGGGATCTATGAGGTTATGCTACGCATTACCTTGTTGATTATGAAATTTGCACCCTTAGGAGTATTTGGTTTAGTTGCTGCAGTCGTAGCTGATACCGGGGCAGGGCAGTTTATGACCTTAATGGAAACATTAGGGCTGTTCTTTATGAGTGTTATTTT
>JALTKP010000187.1 GCA_027078075.1 Gammaproteobacteria bacterium
TCACGTTCAATCATGTATGCGATGTTACGATCGTCTGCACCACCTTCCATTTTACCGTAACCCATTGTGCCTACGTGGATACCAGATGCACCCATAAGACGAGAAAGTTTAGCAAGAACAAATGCAGTGTAACCACGAACCGATGAAGGTGAAGTGATCGCACCGTGACCTGCACGATGGTAATGTAAGTATTGACCTGGGTAGTTACGACGAGCTGTAGTAACCATGCCACAACCACCAACATAACCGTCAACTAAGAAAGCAACGTGGTGAGCATTTTCACCAAATGTTTCTAAGATGTAATCTGCGCGAGCACACATTTCATGGTGATCATCAGCAGTGATGTTTGCAGAGAAGATTTTTGCTTCGCCAGTTTCGTCTTGTGCACGTTTCATTGCGTCAGCAACTAAAGGTGTAACGTCTTTCATGCGACAGTAAACTTGGTTACCTTGTGGTTCATCATTCTTGATGAAATCACCGCCAAGCCAGAATTGGTATGCTGCTTCAGCGAAAGGCTTAGGACGAAGACCTAGTTTAGGCTTGATGATAGTACCAGCGATGTAACCACCGTCTGTACGACCGCGACCTAAGATGCTCCATAGATCAGTGATATCCATTGAAGGACCATCAAAGATGTCAAGCAACTGCTTAGGTACATGAAAATCGATCATTTGAGCACATTGCACATCACCCATGCCTTGGTTGTTACCAATAGCAAGTGTAAGGAAAGATACAACCATTGCACGACCATCAATGACGTTACGGTCAAATAAACCACAAGGGTAAGCGATTTTCATGATGCCTTTAGCTTCATCAATTTCGTAAACCATTGCATCAAGGTCTTTAGTGAAGTCATCAGTAGTAGAAACTTCAACGTTTGTACCAGTAGATGATTCAGCGGCAAAGTGAGCTGCTGTTTCTAAGTAACCACCAAAACCAGGCATTGGTGTCATTGTATATGCCACTAAAATGTGACCGCCATCGGCTAAAAGCGTATCTTCATCCAGACTTAAATCTGCATAACGTGCTGATTGATCCATCGTGAATCTCCTAAATTATTTTTAAAAATTCTGTTCTAGTGGTATCCATCGGGACAACCTTGCTAGAAGGATTGCGACTATACGGGCATTGAGTCATAATTAAAACTCAATAATTCTGATTGAAATCATAAGGTAAACCTTATGATTTTATGGGGTGATAAGAATGAACCTAACATTGAGACAATTACGTGTATTTGAAGCCGTTGGACGCTTGAAAAATTTCACACGTGCCGCGGAAGAATTGCATTTATCTCAGCCGGCTGTTTCTATGCAAATCAAACAGTTGGAGTCTAATGTAGGGTTGGCATTATTTGATCAAGTGGGTAAGAAGATCTCATTAACCGCGGCTGGACATGAAATGTATCAGATGAGTCGTATTATCGATAATCAGCTTAATGAAACTGAACAAATCCTTGAAGACATGAAGGGATTTCGTCATGGACGACTCATAATTGCTGTTGCGAGTACCGCAAATTACTTTGCCCCTAAGCTTTATGCTGCCTTTAAACGTGAATATGCAGCAATAACATTGAATCTTGATGTAACTAATCGAGAGGGTTTGTTAGCGCACTTGGAATCGAATGATTTAGATATGGTGATTATGGGTCTCCCGCCTAAAGAGCTCGATGTTGAAGCACAGGCATTTTTAGATAACCCTCTGGTTGTAATTGCGCCACCAGGTCACCCATTAGCAGCTCAAGAAAGAATCAATATGGAACGCTTGCAGGAAGAGACGTTTATTATGCGTGAACCCGGTTCAGGAACACGTATAGCAATGGAGCGTTTCTTTGCTGAGCAGGGCGCAGAACTAACAACTGGTATGGAAATGAGCTCAAATGAAGCAATTAAACAAGCAGTACAGGCTGGTTTGGGGCTTGGTATTGTTTCTTTGCACACACTTGAAATGGAAATAGACTCAAATCGATTAGTTGTCTTGGATGTAGATGCCTTTCCCATTCTTCGGCACTGGTACATAGTGCACCGAAAAGGAAAACGATTGTCACCATTAGCCCAAGCCTTTAAAGAATTTATATTAGGTAATACCAAAAATTTACTTCAAAAGTGAATTTATACCTTATATATGATTAAAATTTGCAATGAACTTGTAAGCTTCGCTATAGTCAGACCTATTACAGGATCAATAATAAGTGCTATCATTATTCCGATGTTGAGATTATTTTCACAATTCTGGTTAATTTTGTCGCTTTTAGTAGCGCCGTTGCCCTATGCGTTGGCAGATATGACAATGCTTGATCAGGGCGAAATGAAGTGTGAGAGTGCTGATCAAGCCGCTATGCACAGCGAGTTATCATCAGAAGATTCAACAAAGTCAAAAGAAGCATGTGAATGTTGTGAACAATGCGGCTCAAGTTGTTCAAGCTGCATACACTTTAGTGTTGGTTTGTCTCAGTTAGATAATTTTTCAAATCATCCTCGGTACGCTTCTTATCCTCAAAATGTGATCGAAGCGATAGTAGGATTAGATCGTTTTACAGAGTTCCGTCCCCCCAGAAAACTCCACGCCTGAGTTGCGCGTACCATTAGGTATCGCAACATAAATACCGTGTTATCTAATACGGAAAGTATGACGTGATGGAGTTTTACCATGAAAATTTACGATGTATTGTGGCGACAGCTACAACAGAAAAAATCTAATGTACTTTTATTTATAGCCGCAGGATTGTTTGCCACTGGTGTGATGGCGGAACAAACTGGCTTGGAATTATCATTGGCTGAAGCAGAAGCGATAGCTCTGAAAGCAGATCCAATGTTGAACTTAATTGATGCTAATGCGCAGGCGCTAGATGAAGCAGCTGTTGCTGATGGTCAATTACCCGATCCTAAAATGAAGTTCACCTTATTTAACTTTCCGACAGATACCTTTAGTCGAACTCAGGAGCCAATTACGCAATTACGATTTGGTTTGCAACAAGCTATCCCTCGTGGTGATACCTTAGAGCTTAAATCAAAGCGCACATCTCTAAAAGCCGTGTCAATGCGAGCTAAAAATGCAGATGAAGAACTTAAGTTGCGTAGCAAGGTTCGTAAATATTGGTTTGAAACTTGGTACTGGGTTCAGGCTGAAAGAACACTGAATAAGGATATGTCCTTATTTCGCCAATTAGTTGATATCACAGAATCACAATATGCGGCGGGAAAACAGAATCAACAAGATGTTATTCGTGCTGAGCTTGAGTTTGGTTTGTTAGAAGATCGTTTAACGCACATCAAGCAACAGCAAGAGGCTGCACGTGCAGAATTGTCTCAATGGTTAGGTCAAGAGTCACTCCGATCTTTACCGGTAGATTTTCCAGCGTTACCAGCGCTTCCATCGAAATCGGAAATACAGGCATCAATCCCTACACACCCTGCACTGCGAATCTTTAGCTCTAAAATTGATATGGATCGTAAAAGTGTGGCGATTGCACGTGAGGCATATAAACCAGCATGGACCTTAGGACTTAATTACGGTATTCGAGATGGCAATAATCCTGATGGAAGCGATCGTGCTGATTTTCTAGCAGCATCGATAGGATTAGATTTACCTCTCTTTACAGATAAGCGACAGGATCGTCGTCTTGCTGCTGCGCAAAAATTGGCAAGTGCTTCGCAGTTAGCATTAGATGATAAATATGCGGCTATGCAAAGTATGTTGGAACGTGATCATGCAAGTTTAACTAGACTAGCGCAGCGTCTTAAGCGTTACGAAGATACTTTAATAGGTCAAGCGGTTGCGAATAGCGAAGCATCTCTACTGGCATATCAGAATGATACAACTGACTTTGCTACGTTGATGCGAGCAAAAATCACAGAGCTGAATACAAACCTCAAGGCATTACGGATTCACACAGATTATGCCAAGGCGCATGCGCGCCTGCTTTATCTCGCAGGAGAACAAAAATGAATTATTCAATAAAGAAAATCAGTTTACTTGCTACTGCAGTTGCTTTAGCTGTTTCTTTAACCGCTTGCGATAGCGCAGATCAAATGGATGGTGCGAAGAAAGAAAAGGAAATTTTATATTGGGTTGCACCGATGGATGCAAACTATCGTCAAGACGGTCCTGGTAAATCCCCAATGGGAATGGACTTGGTTCCATTTTATAAGGAAGAGAAGGCAGAGAAGAAAGAAAAGAAGATTCTTTACTGGGTAGCACCAATGGACGCGAACTTCCGTCAAGATAGTCCTGGTAAGTCTCCAATGGGAATGGATTTGGTTCCATTCTATGAAGAGAGTGGTGGTAGTGATGATGGCGCAGTTACCATCTCACCTGCGATTGTACAAAACTTAGGTGTAAGAACTGAAAAAGCCACCTTGGGAAAATTATGGAAACGTGTTGATTCTGTCGGCTATGTAGATTTTGATGAGAATTTAATTAGCCATGTTCATCTTCGTACGGAGGGATGGATAGAAAATCTTACGGTTAAATCGGAAGGTGAGCGAGTTAAGAAGGGCGATTTATTGTTTAAGTTATATTCGCCTACCTTAGTGAATGCACAAGATGAATATATTCAAGCATTGCGTAGCAAGAATAAGCGTCTTATTCGCGCATCACATGAACGACTAAAAGCATTGGGTGTTGATATTGACCAGATTAACAAAATTAAAAAGACCCGTAAGGCAGAGCAATTAATTAAAATACGTGCAACACAAAATGGCATTGTATCTAAGCTAAATGCTCGTGAAGGTATGTTTGTTAAGCCACGCATGGAAGTGATGACCTTGGCGGATCTTTCTAGTATCTGGATTCTAGTAGAAGTATTTGAGCGACAATCAGACTGGGTTAAGGTTGGTAAACCTGCAGAAATAACACTGTCTTATATTCCTGGTCGTAAGTGGGAAGGTAAAGTTGAATACGTGTACCCAAGCCTAGATCCAGCCACACGTACCTTGCGTGCACGGTTACGATTTGATAATCCTGATGAAGCACTTAAACCAAATATGTTTACCAACGTAGTGATTTATGGTGGTGCAACAGAAGATGTCGTGAGTATTCCTCTTGAAGCACTTATCAGAACCGGCGATAGCGAGCGAGTAATTCTTAGCCTAGGTGATGGTAAATTTATTCCAAGAGAAGTTGTTAGCGGCATAGAGTCAGGCGATCGTATTCAGATTATTGAAGGACTTAAAGGCGACGAGGAAGTGGTGACGTCATCACAATTCTTGCTTGATTCAGAAGCAAGTATTAGTGCCAGCTTTAGTCGTATGACTGATACCAAGCCTGCTGGTGATATGAAAATGGATGATGGCGCATCAATGGATGGTTCAAAGATGGTCACAGGTAAAGGTGTTGTTGGCGATGTAATGGCGGATGAGGGAAAAATTAATTTATCTCATGAGCCTATTTCAGCACTCGGCTGGCCAGCAATGACAATGGATTTCAAATTAGCTGAGGGTGTTTCTACTAAAGATCTGAAACCGGGTATGGCTGTAGAATTTGATCTCATGGAAAAAGATGATGTCTATATGATTGAATCTATTCGTCCGGCAATGTCGAAAGACATGTCGATGGAAACCAAATAAGGGAGCCGGGCAATGATTGAAAAAATTATTAATTGGTCGATTGAGAACCGTTTTTTGGTTATTTTATTGACGGCAATGCTCATCGGTTGGGGTTTGATTTCGGTACAGAAAACGCCACTTGATGCGATTCCTGATTTATCAGATGTGCAAGTCATTATTAAAACCAGTTATCCAGGCCAAGCACCACAGGTAGTCGAAGATCAAGTGACCTACCCAATGACAACAGCGATGTTGTCAGTACCAGGTGCTGTTAATGTTCGTGGTTACTCGTTTTTTGGTGATTCGTATGTATACATCATCTTTAAGGATGGTACAGATCCATATTGGGCACGTTCACGAGTACTTGAATACCTGAGCCAAGTTGAATCACGTTTACCGCGACAGGCACGTCCCGCATTGGGTCCTGATGCAACAGGTGTAGGTTGGATTTTTGAATACGCACTTGTTGATCGAAGCGGTAAAAAAGATTTGGCACAATTGCGTAGTTTGCAGGATTGGTTTTTAAAATATGAATTGCAAACAGTACCTGGCGTATCAGAAGTTGCCACGATTGGCGGCATGGTTAAACAGTATCAAGTGGTACTTAACCCAAATCGTCTTCGTGCTTATAAAATACCATTATCAAAAGTTAAATCAGCTATCAAACGTGCTAACCAGGAAGTAGGTGGTTCAGTTATTGAAATGGCTGAAGCAGAGTACATGGTTCGTGCGACAGGTTATATTAGTGGTATTAAAGATCTAGAAGGTGTTCCGTTGGGTATGAATGCTCAAGGTACGCCTATCTTGCTGAAGGATGTTG
This sequence comes from Gammaproteobacteria bacterium, assembly GCA_027078075.1. Taxonomy (GTDB): domain Bacteria; phylum Pseudomonadota; class Gammaproteobacteria; order AKS1; family AKS1; genus Sulfuriflexus. The sequence goes on from JALTKP010000187.1 coordinate 6,364, forward strand.
CTGATATTCGTATTGGACCACAAATGCGTCGTGGTATTGCTGAGCTTAATGGCGAGGGCGAAGTAGTTGGTGGTGTCATCATCATGCGTTTTGGTGAAAATGCTTTAACAACCATCCAAGGTGTGAAAGACAAACTAAAGCAATTGAAAAAAGGTTTGCCTAGTGGTGTTGAAATTGTCACTACTTACGATCGTTCATCGTTAATTAATCGTGCAGTAGAAAACTTAAGCCATAAACTTATTGAAGAATTTATTGTTGTCGCGTTAGTTTGTGCTTTGTTTTTATTCCATTTGCGTTCAGCATTGGTCGTTATTATAAGTTTGCCTGTAGGTATCTTGGCTGCTTTTATTGTTATGCAATCACAAGGTATCAATGCCAACATTATGTCACTAGGGGGTATTGCGATTGCAATCGGTGCTATGGTAGATGCGGCGATTGTATTGATCGAAAATGTTCATAAGCATATCGAGAAAGAAAAGCTGACGGATATGAATCGATGGCACATTATGATGCGAGCTTCGGCAGAAGTAGGGCCACCACTGTTCTTCTCGTTATTGATTATTACTTTGAGCTTTTTACCGGTATTTACATTGGAAGCACAAGAAGGTCGGATGTTCGCACCACTTGCGTATACTAAAACCTATGCGATGGCTGCGGCAGCAGGGCTGTCGATAACCTTAGTGCCTATTTTAATGGGTTACTTGATTCGTGGTCATATCACGCCTGAGCATAAAAACCCGGTTAACCGGTTATTGATCGCGACTTATCGTCCTATTATTAACTTGGTATTACGTTCACCTTTCAAGGTAGTCTTTGTCGGTTTATTTGTCATGGTTGTTGGCATGTGGCCGATGACGCAATTGGGTGGTGAATTTATGCCAACACTGGATGAAGGTGACTTGCTTTATATGCCTTCTGCTTTTCCTGCGGTATCAATTGGTAAGGCTGGAGAAATTGTACAGCAAACTAATAAATTGATACGTACCGTTCCTGAAGTTGAATCAGTGTTTGGTAAAGTGGGTCGAGCAGATACTGCGACTGATCCAGCACCTTTAACCATGGTTGAAACAACCGTTCGTTTAAAACCACGTGATGAATGGCGCGAGGGGATGACGCTTGAAAGTTTGAAGCAGGAGCTGAATGATGCGGTGAAGATTCCGAGTATGGCTAACACTTGGGATCCACCAATTAAGATTCGTATTGATATGTTGTCAACCGGTATTAAGACACCTATTGGTATTAAAGTTGCTGGTCCTGATCTAGAAGTTATTCAGGATATTGGTAAGCAAATCGAGAAAGCACTCGCTCCAGTTGAAGGCACGCAGTCGGTGTATGCGGAACGTGTTGCTGGCGGTCGTTATGTAACAGTTGATATTGATCGTGTTGCGAGTGCTCGCTTAGGGCTTAACATAATGGATATCCAGGATGTTATTAGTACTGCTGTGGGTGGTTTGAATGTCACGCAATCAGTGGAAGGTTTAGAGCGCTATCCAGTGAATATACGATACCCACAAGGTACGCGTAACTCACTTGAGAAGATTCGTAACTTACCATTGGTTACGCCTATGGGAGCGCATATACCTCTATCTCAAGTTGCTAGCATTAATATTGAATCTGGTCCTGCAATGATTAAGAGTGAGAATGCACGTCTTAACGGTTGGATTTATGTATCAATTCAAGATCGAGATATTGCCTCTTATGTTGCTGATGCTAAGCGAGCAGTAGATGAGAATGTTGTGTTACCAGCAGGTTACTCTCTTGGTTGGTCTGGACAATATGAGTACTTAGAACGTGCGTTGAAAAAGCTAAAAGTAGTCGGGCCTTTGACCTTAGCTATTATTATGTTGTTGTTGTACCTCAACTTCCGTAATTTTGTTGAGGTGATTATTATCATGGGGACGCTACCCGTTGCCTTAGCTGGCGGTGCTTGGATACTTTATATCCTTGATTATAATCTGTCTGTGGCTGTTGGGGTCGGGTTTATTGCCCTCTCCGGGGTTGCGGTTGAGATTGGGGTATTGATGTTGGTGTACCTGAATATTGCTTATAACGAGCGTTACAATGAGGCGATGGATTCAGATCGCCCAATGACGCTGGAAGAGTTGAATGAGTCAGTTGTTGAGGGCGCATTGCTACGTGTTCGCCCAATCATGATGACAGTATCAGCAATTATCGTGGGTTTACTACCGATTATGTTTGGTGGTGGTACGGGTTCTGAGGTAATGAGCCGTATTGCTGCACCTATGGTAGGTGGCATGGTGACAGCGACACTATTAACCTTGGTGGTTATACCAGCTGTATTTATAATCTGGAAACGCCGCGGTTTGAAGTCAGCTCAAGCGTGAAAAGATTAATAGTTATTACTGCAGTCAGCCTTGTGCTGGCTGCATGTGATGCCGATGACATTACGAAATTAATGCAAGGTGGTGAAGTTAATAGTTCTATTGAGAGAAATTTTAGTCAAGAACAATTAGCAAAAGGTGCAATTCTATTTCAGAAAAATTGTGCCAGTTGCCATGGTGACCAAGGGCAAGGTGCGGTTAGTTGGCAAAAGCGTAATAAGTCGGGTAAGTTTCCAGCGCCACCGTTAAATGGAACGGGCCACACCTGGCATCATTCTACTGATGTTTTAAAATACACTATTCGAAATGGAACTGGGAAAATTGGTGGTAATATGCCTGCATTTAAAGACAAAATATCAAATTCAGAGATAGATGATGTTCTCGTTTTTATCAAGGATAAGTGGCCGCAACCATTGTACCAAGCTTGGTATCGTACTGATGAGATGGCAAGAAAAAAATAAATGCTTTTTATAATAATTGATTTAGATCATATAGTTTGAATACAGGTTTATATATTGTGAAGTTATATTTTTGTTGATGTGGGCGTGAGTATTTTTATATAGCGAATGACATGATATTTATTTGAACTTTTGAAATGAACACCAGTCATAGCATATGAGTATGTTGAAATAATAGATTGATAGGATGATGAAAGAACGTAAAAATAACAGTTGGATACATTGGCTTATAATCGCAATTATTGCGTTTATGCCGTTGCGTGTATTGACTGCTAATGCGGATATCTCCGTAAGCGTGCCTTCTGTCGCTACTCAACAATTTGAACATCATGATGTGGAGCATCAAGACTGTAATATGGATTCATCATGTTTTACTGATTGCCAGATAGGTACCACACATTGCAGTAGCACATCATTAGTTATTCCTTCTTCTGGTCATGATGCATTTTTATCAACTTCATACCAACTTCTAATTGATGATACTGGGTGTATGCAAAGTATTAGCAGTAGAAATCTTTTCAGACCTCCTCGAAAAATCGCATAAGGTCGGGGATGTGCCATTTCTTTATGGCAGGATTACTTCCTAAATTCCGACCCAGTTCTTAGCAGTCAATTAATCTTTAGCTGCAAATATTTAAAACATTTTTTCTAAAGCACTGATAATACTTATAGTCATTTATTCAGATGCTTTAGTGCGATTAATTTACCCCAAAACAGGGGTTTTAGGAGAATTATTATGAAAACAATTTACACAACAATCTTAGGTTTAACTTTAGTAAGCGGTAGTGCATTTGCTGCTGTTAGTAACCCAATTCCTGATGATGACGCAAGTATTATGAATTTGGGAAAAAGCACATCAGAAGCAACTTGTCCTATGCATGAGAGAAACCATGCATCATTGACACAGGTTATTGATGACGATGCAAGTATTGCTGAGATAGGCATGACCGGACAACATGTTGCGCACAGAGCAGATGTTGAAGCGGCGTTGTTTCTTGACGATGACTTGTCTCTGTAAATAATTATTTTTAGCTAACTAAATTAAATGAATTCTAGGAGATTTATCATGAAAACAATTTACACAATAATTTTAGGTTTAACACTTGTAAGTGGTAGTGCAATCGCAGCCGTAAACAGTCCTATCATCGACGATGATGCCGCTATACAGAATGTTGGGCAAACCTATTCGCCAAACCATGGCCATATGAATGAGCCAGCGGTTAAAGTGAATGATGATGCAAGTATTGTTCAAATGGGTATGGAAGGGAGACATATCGCTCATACAGCCGATGTTGAGGCAGATTTGTTTTTGCCTAATGACTTACCTTTGTAAACGCAGCTAAATTAAGAGGGTGCTGTGATTAATTCTTGTCACAGCACCTTTGAGGCTTCTTTAAAGAAGATAATGTTTCGTAGTTTGCACTAAGTGATTTATCATAGCCATATGGACTCTTGTAGTAAGAGTAAGACATTTAGCAAACATTAAGGACACAGACTATGTATGGTTTTTCAGTAACAATGAATGATGATTTTTCAACAGCAATAACGCGAGTTACAGATGAATTGCAAAAAGAAGGTTTCGGTGTTTTGACTGAAATAGATGTTCAAGCGACGTTAAAAAAGAAACTCGATATAGATAAACGTCCCTACACTATTTTAGGTGCGTGTAATCCAGTGTTAGCGAATCAAGCAATTGATGCGGAACCTGATATTGGCTTATTGCTGCCTTGTAATGTGCTGGTACGTGAAGAAGAAAATGGCTCCATTACTGTTTCTTTTATGGATCCGAGTGCGGTTCTAACATTAGTTGAACGAGATGGGATTGCTGAATTAGCGGCTCAGGTAAAAGAAAAACTTGAACGCGTACGTGATGCACTGAAATAGAAAGTGGTTTTGTTGTAAGTGCCTTCGCGTCTATTTTTCATTTCCAACTATATCAATATTAGCCCTTGACCTATGCCTAAGGTATAGGTTGTATACTTTTCTCAAGAATCAATATTAAACGTTGAAATAGCAGTCGAAGGAGATGGTTATGTTGACGGTTACTGAACTGGCAAACCAAAGTGGTACGACCGCACATGCGGTTCGTTATTACACTCGCTTGGGGTTACTGAGACCAGAGCGGAATCCGGATAATGGCTATCGGCTGTATGAATATACGGAAATTCAGTGGTTACGTTTTGTTCGCCAAGCAAAACAGCTTGGTTACACTTTGAGTGAAATACGTGAAATCATGCACGATTCTGATCAGGGTAAATCACCTTGCCCAAGAGTGAGAGAAATCTTAAAGAGACGAATTGAAGAAAATAGAGAAGAACTTGATTCATTGATGCAGTTACAAAAAAGAATGGAACAAGCGTTGATTAAGTGGGATGCCATGCCAGATGGCGTACCAGATGGGAATTCAGTTTGTCATTTAATTGAATTACCAACTAATTAAATGATGAATTTTACTTTAGAGATTAGGAGATAAGAATGGATGTCATGATTATTGCGACGAGTGGTTGTAGCCACTGTACGAATTTATCTAAAGAATTGGATGATCTCGGCATAGCGCATAAATTAGTATTTGCCGAAGATGAAGTGGAGTTATGCCAGAAATTGGCTATTCGTCACTCACCGAACTTAGTCGTTGATGGTGAGGTTGTATTTAGAAAACAGCCTACCGAAAATGAATTACGCGATTTCTTTAACTGTTAGTCTTTAGGAGCAACAGGCATGTCAGAAAATAAAACAAATAATTTGACCGATCCAGTTTGCGGCATGTCCGTCACTGAAGCAACAGAGCACCATTTTAAATATCATGAGGAAGAATATTTATTTTGTAGCGAGTCATGCCTGAATAAATTTAGTACTAATCCGGATCAATATATTAAAGAAGAATTAGGTGGATGTTGCGGGCATTCTCATGAAAAGAAAGAAAAAGCATCAGCTGGTTGTTGTGGACATTCGCATGATAAAGAAGAAAAGTCTGCGGGCTGTTGTGGGCATTCACACGACAAGGGAACTAATGATATAGATCCGGTTTGTGGAATGAGTGTAACAGCTGATTCAGAGCATCACTATAATCATAAAGATAAAGACTGGTATTTTTGTAGCGCACATTGCCTCGATAAATTTCAAGCTGATCCTGAGTCGTATATTAATAAAGATCCGAATGCACCAGCAGTAGAAGTAGTAGAAGGCACAATGTTTACTTGCCCAATGGATCCTGAAATTATTCAAGAGGGACCGGGTACCTGCCCAAAATGTGGCATGGCACTTGAACCAATGGGGGCACCTGCATTCAATAAAACGGAATATGTTTGTCCCATGCATCCTGAAGTTGTTAGCGATATGCCTGGATCGTGTCCTAAATGTGGTATGGCACTAGAAGCTCGTACGATTGAAGCTGAAGAAGATACAACTGAGCTTGATGATATGAGTCGGCGTTTTTGGTATGGATCATTTTTAGCTATCCCCGTTTTCTTACTAGCGATGGTCGCAGATCTAATACCAAGTTGGTTACCCAAAGGTTTATCATCTCAGACTATACAGTGGATTGAATTTATACTGGCAACACCTGTTGTTCTTTGGGCGGGTTGGCCTTTCTATGTTCGAGCCGTGCAATCTGTAAAGACATGGAATTTAAATATGTTCACCCTTATTGGCTTAGGTGTATCAGTTGCATGGGTTTACAGTGTTGTTGCAATGCTAGCACCGCAGATCTTTCCACCAGATATGTTGCATGAAGGTGGCACTATCCCTGTTTACTTCGAAGCGGCTGCGGTTATTACTGTATTGGTTTTATTGGGGCAAGTGTTAGAGCTTCGAGCACGCTCACGAACTAATGCAGCAATTAAATTATTACTTGGACTAGCTCCTAATACAGCCCGTATTGTTAGAGAGGATGGAACGGAAGAAGATATTCCTCTTGAACATGTAAAGGAAGGCGATACATTGCGAGTTCGACCAGGAGAAAAAATTCCTGTCGATGGAGTAACTGTTGAAGGTACTAGTAATATTGATGAATCAATGGTGACGGGTGAATCAATACCGGTAGAAAAATCTAAAGGTGATAAGTTAATTGGTGCAACTATCAATGGTACTGGTAGCTTACTGATGAAAGCCGAAAAGGTTGGCGCCGATACATTGCTGGCACAAATCGTCAATATGGTTGCTGAGGCACAACGTTCTCGCGCACCGATTCAAAAAATGGCCGATATGGTTGCAGGCTATTTTGTTCCAGTTGTTGTTTTGATTGCGGTTAGTGCATTTTTTGTCTGGTGGCTATGGGGACCGGAACCAGCACTGGCGTATGCGGTTATTAATGCTGTAGCTGTCTTAATTATTGCTTGCCCCTGCGCACTTGGTTTAGCTACGCCAATTTCGATTATGGTCGGTACAGGTCGTGGTGCGACAGAAGGCGTTTTAATTAAGAATGCTGAGTCGCTAGAAATTATGGAAAAAGTAGATACCTTAGTTGTTGATAAGACAGGTACCTTAACAGAAGGTAAGCCTAAATTAGTTGGTGTGACAACAGTAAATGGTGTTGATGACATACAGGCACTTACCCTAACAGCAAGTTTAGAACGTGCCAGTGAGCATCCATTAGCTGAGTCAATTGTTCGGGGAGCTGAAGATAAAGGTATAACACTACTGGCAACTGAGAACTTTGAGTCTATAACAGGCAAAGGTGTTACAGGAACAGTTGATGGTCACTCAGTTGCATTAGGTAATATTAAATTGCTTGAAAGTTTAAACATCGAGCTAGGTGATCTAGCTGAAAAAGCAGATACCCAACGTGCAGATGGTCAAACCGTTATGTTCTTCTCTATTGATGGAAAAGCAGCAGGTTTAATCGGCGTTGCTGACCCAATTAAAGATTCTACCCCTGAAGCAATTAGAGAGCTACACAAGGAAGGTATTAAGATTGTTATGCTAACAGGTGATAGTCAAAAGACCGCAGAAGCTGTTGCTAGCAAGCTAGATATCGATCAAGTTCAAGCGGAGGTGTTACCTGAGCAGAAAGCCGCTGTTGTTAAACAACTTCAGGCAGAAGGCAAGGTTGTAGCGATGGCGGGTGATGGTGTTAATGATGCTCCAGCATTGGCACAGGCACATGTAGGCATAGCAATGGGAACAGGCACGGATGTTGCCATGGAGAGTGCGGGCGTTACTCTTGTTAAAGGTGATCTACGAGGTATTGTTAGAGCACGACGTTTGTCACGTGCAACAATGAAGAACATTCGTCAAAACCTTTTCTTTGCCTTTATTTATAACTCTGCAGGAGTACCGATTGCTGCAGGTGTTCTTTATCCTGTATTCGGTATTTTATTGTCACCTATTATTGCAGCGGCTGCGATGAGCTTTAGTTCAGTCTCAGTGATTACAAATGCATTACGATTAAGAAATACAAAATTGTAATAGTAAATAGGAGGTAGTTATGATGGATGGTTCAACTGGTGGAATGTTTTTTGGCGGAGGTTTTATGTGGATCTTCTGGCTTTTACTAATTGTGCTTATCGTGGTTGGAATAAAAGGTTTTGTTGGAGGAGGCGATAGAGATACCTCCTCCAGTTCCGACTCACCAATAGATATATTGAAGAAGCGATATGCTAATGGTGAAATTAATGAAGAAGAATTTGAGCGTCGAAGCAAAGAACTAGGGCATTGATGTAAGGACAAAAGTAATAAGGTGAGTTATTAGAATAAAATTAACAGAGTAAGTTGTTCCTTAACCAATAAGGAGAATGTGTTATGAATAATCGTTTATCACTTTCTGCAATAGGGCATGCAACAAGTTTGTTTCTTTTAATAACCTTTGTTGCTTGTGTTGGTTTTGATTTTGTTTTCCCTGATCATGCTATGTATGAAGCGTGGCAAAAGTTCTTGCCGGGCTTTAAATGGATTAGTTGGGAAAGCTTCTTTATTGGTGGACTAGAAAGTTATAGTTATGGTTGGTACTTCGCGTTGATTTGGGTGCCTATTTATAACTATATAATTGTTAGGAAAACGACTGATGATTAATGATGGGAAATTATTAAACTTCCATCTTGAAGTTGTATTTTGTTTATCTATCTTCTGCTCATTATTTATATTGAGTAGAAGATGACTTTTTTCGTTCATGGTCTAACTGGGCATGAAACAATGCCAATGAATAGGTTGTTTGAAAAACGACCCGTTAATAAGACGGATCAAATTTATGCTTATCATGGTATTAAAAATCAACACATGGATGTGACAGAAGAATCTGCTCAGAAGCATACAAATCATAATGATATGGTTAAGCAATCATATCAAAGCGTTGAACATGAATCGGATAATGATTCATCTGTATTAGCAG
>JALTKP010000188.1 GCA_027078075.1 Gammaproteobacteria bacterium
TCGCGTTTCGATAAAGGCGGATGCAACATCGTGTTGGCTGACAAAAGTTTCTCGCACTTCATCACCCACCTCAAAAGCATCTGCTCCTATTGCTGGACCCATCCAAGCTATTACGTCGTTCGCTGAGCATGCCAATTCATTACATAGGCACTGAACAGTTGTTTCCAAAACCCCAGCTGCCAGACCGCGCCAACCTGCATGTGCAGCAGCAACGCCCCTACCATTTTTATCACAAAATAAAACTGGCAAACAATCCGCCGTCATAACTACACAAGTCGTATTGATTGCTGTCGTAAAACTAGCATCGGCTTTCACAATGCTATTAATATCGGCCGCATTCACAGCCGTATTTCCATGAACTTGTTCCAGCCATACAGGCTCATTTTTATAGCCAGCTAGCCGCTTCAGGATGACACGATTTGCGATAACAACGTCGTTCTCATCATTAACATGCTGAGCTAAATTAAGGCTGTTGTAGGGCGTTAAACTTTTACCACCAAGACGAGTTGTACTGACCGCACGCACCTTCGCTGGCGCTGGCCAGTCAGGAATAATCATCGAACTCATCTTCATGCTCTCGAGTATCTTCTTTTAAGACTTTCAGCAATGTTTGCATATCCTCAGGCAACGGCACCGACCACTCCACCTTTTGCTGCGTGAGCGGGTGTACAAAGCCAAGACGAGCGGCATGCAATGCCTGACGCGGGAAAGCACGTAGGCTAGCAATTAATTCATCGCTGCTTTTAGGTGGAAGACGTAGCCGTCCCCCATACACTGGATCACCCACCAATGGATGACGGACATGAGCCATGTGTACACGAATTTGGTGAGTACGTCCGGTTTCCAGATTCACTTGAATATGGGTATGGGCACGAAAACGCTGTTTCACACGGTAATGAGTAATGGCATCCTTACCACCGCTGACCACCACCGCCATACGAGTTCGCTGTGTTGGATGCCTGCCCATTGGCTCATCAATAGTATCTCCGGCGGTCATGGTTCCAATCGCAATTGCTTCATACTCACGCTCTACATCATGTACCTGTAAACGCTCAACCAATTGGGTATGTGCTGCCATGGTGCGTGCAACCACTAATAAACCCGTCGTGTCTTTATCAATCCGATGCACAATCCCCGAACGCGGCACTTCAATCAGCTTAGGATCATGATGCAATAAGCCATTCACCAGAGTACCTGACTGATTTCCTGTTCCTGGGTGTACCACTAAGCCGGCTGGCTTATTAATAATGATAACTGCCTCATCTTCATAGACAATATCAATTGGCACATCTTCCGCTTGCCAGCTAGTTTGAGGCTCATGTTCTACCTCAATCGTAACCTTCTCATTGCCTCGAAGTTTATCGCGTGGACGGCGTTTTTCACCATTTACCGTGACTCTGCCACTCTTAATCCACTGCTGTAAGCGGGAGCGAGAATAGTCAGGCACAAGCTCAGCAAGTGCCTGATCCAGCCGCTGCCCAGCCAAATGGGGTGGAATAACTAATTGAAGTGACTCAGATTCGCTCATGATTTTGTTTTGTGTCGCCAAATGGCGCACAATATACACTGTAAGCGTACTTTATATACAGGAAACACAACTAATATGCGTATTTTTGGCCTCATCATCGTTGCCAGCCTCTTTTTTACTGGCTGCTCTTTGATCCCTAAACAAATTGATGTCACAAAAGACTGGTCTGCCAGCAAGTTCTATTCAGAAGGCAAAAAAGCCCTTTCTGAAGGTGATTTTGAAGAAGCGATTCAATTTTACGAGCAACTCGAAGCCCGTTTCCCTTTTGGTAAATATGCCCAACAATCTCAAATTGAGATTGCCTACGCTTACTATAAATTTGATGAACCGGAATCTGCCCTCATTGCCGCAGACCGTTTTATTAAGCTCCACCCTCGTCATCCTAATGTTGACTACCTTTACTACTTAAAGGGCTTAGTTAATTTTAATGCCGGTAAGGACTTAATTTCAAAATACATTCCACAGGATCCAACTCAACGTGATCCTGGTGCCGCACGTAGCTCTTTTGATGATTTCTCAGTGTTAGTACGCAAATACCCAGAAAGTAAATATGCCGCTGATGCACGTCAACGGATGTTGTATTTACGAAATAACCTTGCTGAATATGAAATTCATGTAGCACGCTATTACATGAAGCGAGAAGCGTACCTTGCAGCCAGTAATCGTGCTAAATACGTGGTGGAAAATTACCAGAAAACAACCGCTGTACCAAAAGCATTAATCGTCATGACTAAAGCTTACCAAGCAATTGGGCTTGATGAACTTTCAAAAGATGCGATGCGTGTATTAGAAAAGAACTACCCAAATTACCAGGATAGTGGCACGGTAACTAAAGTGGAAGAAAGTAGCTGGATCCCTTGGAAACCATAACGCTTCCAAATTAGAACAATTTAAAGAACGAACATAAGGCGTAACTTGAAAAAGTTACGCCTTAATTATGTTAGATAGCATCTTGTCCTGTTTCACCAGTACGGATACGAATGACTTGTTCGACGCTAGTGACAAAAATCTTACCATCACCGATTTTGCCCGTTTTAGCTGCATTGGAAATTGTTTCAATACAACGTTCAACGTCTTCTTCTTTGACCACAATTTCAAGCTTTACCTTAGGCAAGAAATCAACCACATATTCAGCACCGCGATATAATTCAGTATGACCTTTTTGACGACCAAAACCTTTTACTTCAATCGCAGTAATACCGCTAATACCGATTTCTGATAAGGCCTCACGTACGTCATCCAATTTGAATGGCTTAATGATAGCTTCAACTTTTTTCATTATTTTTTCCCCATTTTTAATGGTTAAGTCTTACTCTGAGTATAGTGCGCTACTGATGTGGCTACAAGCGACTATCCGCACTTCCCACTACGATATTGCGAAGTAATCGGGTAACGACGGTCACGACCAAAGGCTTTTTGTGTAATGCGCACGCCGGGGGCTGCCTGGCGACGCTTATATTCATTACGGTCAACCATACCAATCACTCTGGCAACCATCTCTTTATCGAAGCCTTGTGCCACTATCTCTTCCAATGTTTTATCCTGCTCAACATATAACACAAGAACAGGATCAAGAATTTCATAATCAGGTAGGCTATCGGCATCTTTTTGATCGGGCGCTAATTCTGCCGTAGGTGGTCGCGTTATTACCCGTTGAGGGATAACTTCAGACAAACTATTTCGATAATTAGACAAACGATAAACCAGCAGCTTAGGCACATCTTTCAGTACATCAAAACCACCTGCCATATCACCGTATAACGTGGCATAACCCACTGCCATTTCACTCTTATTCCCTGTTGTTAAGACAATGCGGTGTTTTTTATTCGCAATCGCCATTAACAACACGCCGCGACAACGTGCCTGTATGTTTTGCTCAGTCACATCACCCTGAGTGGCTTCTATCTCTGAAAATTCATCGGCAAGACTTTCAAGAAAGGCATTAAAAGTTTTCTCAATCGGAATGATTTGGCATTTAACGCCCAGCGCTTTTGCTTCTTCTAAAGCATCATCGACACTCATGTCTGCAGTGTATCGAGATGGCATAGATACAGCTTCTACCCGTTCAGCGCCCAAGGCATCAACGGCAACCGCTAATGTCAGTGCTGAATCTATCCCACCTGACAAGCCTAGCACTACTCCTTCAAAACCATTTTTATTCACGTAATCACGCACACCCTGCACTAGCGCCTGGTATACATTTGCATCTTCGGTTAATGGTTTTGAAATACCTGCCTCAACTGGCGTGACACTACCATCATCATGCACCGTAAAATCAGCGCAAAATAAACAAGTTTCAAATGAAGTCACCCGTTGACAAATTTCACCCTCGGCATTAACCACCATTGAGCCACCATCAAATACCAACTCATCCTGACCACCGACTAGATTTACATAAACAATTGGTAAGCCTGTTTCAGTTGAACGCTCATACAATATGGCTTCACGTTCTTCCTGTTTATTTATATGGAAAGGCGATGCATTAAGGTTCAGCATTAACTTGGCACCAGCATCTGCTGCCTGCTGCATCGGTGAAGGCAACCAGATATCTTCACAAATGCTTAAGGCAACGGATACGCCTTTAACATCGACAACACAAGCCTCATTGCCCGCAATAAAATAACGTTTTTCATCAAAGACACTGTAATTAGGAAGGTGTTGTTTGTGGTAACTACCGAGAATTTTACCATCACGAATCAGTGCGGCTGCATTATAAAGACCGCCACTTCCCTGAATTGGATAACCGATCACGACATCAATACCGTTCACGGCTTGTTTAATCTTCTCAAGCCCACGTAATGCCGCCATAGTAAAAC
>JALTKP010000189.1 GCA_027078075.1 Gammaproteobacteria bacterium
GTTTTAAAAATTGCCGCTGAATTTGATGTGCCAGTAAACTTACATACGAACGCATCAAGTTATCAGTATATGCAACGGGTATGCAGTAAACATAATCGCACGCGTTTTATCTGGGCACATGCAGGAGGATTACAGGCAAAAGCTGTCGGTCAATTATTAGCTGAATGTGAAAATGTGTGGGTAGAATTTTCTGCACGGGATCATTTGAAAAGTGTTGGCGGGATCCCTGTTGCTGATAATCATGGAAACTTAGCTGAAGGCTGGCGTGAAGTTATGTTGCAACATCCAGATAAATTTATGATCGGCAGTGATCCAATTTGGCCAGTTAGCGAAATGGATTCATGGCACAGTGATGATACCGGTTGGCAAACACTGGATGAAGTGTATGCATTTCACCGTAGATGGTTAAAGACATTGCCAGCAGAACTTGCCGATAAGCTACGTTTTCAAAATGCGCTGAAAGTACTCAAAATAGCCAAGTAATAGAACATATTGCTCCGTTACTATTAATAAAGAGGTATTAAGGGCGTGAACCCACCTCTTATTTTCTTTATAATGTGGCTCTTTTGTAAGCAATTAGCTTGCATGTCAACCGATTACAGAGATTCCCACGATGTCTAAGACCACCATTTATTACACATTTACTGATGAAGCGCCTGCTTTAGCTACACAGTCCTTTCTGCCGATTGTTCAGGCTTTCACTCATGCTGCGGGCATTGAAATTAAAACACGTGATATCTCTCTTGCGAGTCGTTTGTTAGCAAATTTTTCCGATAACTTAAATGACGACCAAAAACAAATTGATGCGTTGGCAGAATTAGGTGATTTAGCAAAAACACCCGATGCCAATATTATTAAACTACCTAATATTAGCGCCTCGATCCCGCAGCTAACGGCAGTAATAAAAGAATTACAGGTGAAGGGTTATGACATTCCTAACTATGAAGATGCCAAAGATCGTTACGCTAAAGTATTAGGTAGCGCAGTGAACCCAGTACTGCGAGAAGGTAACTCTGATCGTCGTGTAGCAGGTCCAGTGAAAGAATATGCACAAAAGCATCCGCACTCAATGGGTGAATGGTCAGCTGATTCTAAATCGCACGTTGCCTCAATGCCTGATGGTGATTTTTATGGTAGTGAAAAATCAGTGGTGATAGAAAAAGCAGGCGATGTAAAAATAACCCTGCATTCGGATAATGGTCAGCTTACTGTTTTAAAAGAATCAACACCGGTATTAGACGGCGAGATTATTGATGCATCGGTGATGAGTGTAAAAGCATTACGAATTTTCTTTGAAGAAGCAATAAAAGCGGCTAAAAATGAGGATGTGCTTTTATCATTACATATGAAAGCCACCATGATGAAAGTGTCTGATCCAATTATATTTGGACATGCTGTGAGTGTATATTACAAAGATATATTTGAGAAATATGCTGATCTATTTAAAGAATTAGGAGTAGACCCTCGTAATGGTTTTGGTGATGTAGTTGCGAAGATAGCAACCTTGCCGGATGCACAGCGTAAAGAAATAGAAGCCGATATTGATGCTGTGTATGCAAGTCGTGCTGCATTGGCGATGGTGAACTCGGATAAAGACATTACCAATATGCATGTTCCGAGTGATGTGATTATTGATGCTTCTATGCCAGCTGCAATTCGTACCTCGGGTAAAATGTGGGGTAAAGATGGTGAGTTGCATGATACCAAGGCGATGATCCCTGATCGTAACTATGCTGGTATTTATCAAGCCACGATCGATTTTTGTAAAGAACATGGCGCGTTTGATCCCACCACAATGGGTACAGTCAGCAATGTAGGTTTAATGGCACAGAAAGCGGAAGAATACGGCTCACATGACAAGACTTTTGAAATACCTGCATCTGGCACGGTACGAGTTACTGATGCAGCAGGAAGCATATTACTTGAGCACCAAGTTGAGCAAGGCGATATCTGGCGCATGTGTCAGACTAAAGATATACCAATTCAAGACTGGGTTAAGCTTGCAGTAACACGTGCGCGTTTAACTGGTCAGCCAGCTATTTTCTGGTTAGATGAAAATCGCGCACATGATGCAAAGCTGATTGATAAAGTGGGAACGTACTTAAAGGATCATGATACACAGGGTTTGAATATTCAAATCATGTCACCGTTTGAAGCAACGCTTTATAGTTTAGAACGCGTTAAGGCGGGTGAGAATACTATTTCAGTTACCGGCAATGTGTTGCGTGACTACCTCACTGATTTATTCCCTATCTTAGAACTGGGCACCAGTGCCAAGATGCTTTCAATTGTGCCGTTACTTGCTGGTGGTGGTTTGTTTGAAACGGGTGCGGGTGGTTCAGCGCCAAAACATGTTGAGCAAGTATTAAAGGAAAACCATTTACGCTGGGATTCTTTAGGTGAGTTTTTAGCTTTGGCAGTCTCTTTAGAGGATATGGCTCAAAAAACGGGTAATGCTAAAATTAGCGTATTAGCCGATGCTTTGAATACAGCTAATAGTCAATTCCTGAATAATGATAAATCACCATCAAGAAATGTCGGTGAGCTAGATACGCGTGGTAGTCATTTTTATTTAACGATGTATTGGGCACAAGCATTGGCATCACAGACAGATGATGCTGAGTTAAAAGCCATGTTTATGCCGGTTGCTGAACAATTAACTTCTAATGAAGATATGATTGTTGCAGAGTTAAATAGTGCACAAGGGAATGCGGTTGATTTAGGTGGCTACTATCTCCCTGATAGCAGCCTTGCTGCTCAAGTGATGCGTCCAAGTGCAACACTCAATGCAGTAATAGATGGTTTAGTTTCCTAAGCGTTTTTCTAAAAGCTTTTCTAGCTTGATCGCAATTGATTCGCGATCAAGCTTTCTTAATTCATTAATAATTGCTTTCCAGTCTGTTGTTGATAGTTTCACTTCCTCTGGGTTAACTTTATTAAGTTCGTTGCCGAAATAGTGGCGAATAAATTTGTCTACCTGTTTGTTGGCGAGAGCTTTATTACCAGCTTGTCGTAATATGCGGATGGACTTAATGTCAGGAATCTCAGTAGGTGTAGATAATAAACGGGGCATGGCTGAAGATAATGTCATCGTTGCGCTATCATCCATAGTTTGCGCAAGTTGAAGTTTACGTTCATTACTCTTTTGTTTAGCGGTTAAGCCTTGTTGTATTCTTGCTATTGTTTTTTCTCTGTCTGGACTCTCTGATGCTGGTTTAGCCGATTTTTTTCTTAATGCGGATGATTCTTTTTGGGGTTGAACACTTTCGGCTATTGATGCAATAGGTTGTTGAAAAAGGGTGTCACTTTCATCAAATGCAGGTGCAATACTACTTGTAGGCCGCATATCTATTTCCATGAATGTGATGATACCAAAGCTAATAATTAATACCGCTGCCAGTGAAGCAGGTACGCGCCAGTTATATGAAAATGGGTTCAAAGGACGAGGTTTTGTTTTTTGTTTAGCTGCATTGAGAATAACCTCATCAAGATGTGCCGGTGGCATATCTTGTTCGGTATGTTTGTATATGGCAGATAACTGTGGATCATCAAGTTGCGAATCTTTTTCGTTAGTCATGACAACCTCTGTAAGCAACGTCGTAATGCACGTAGTGCATAGCGAACTCGACTTTTAATTGTTTCACGGCTTGTGCCTGCTACATCAGCGATTTCAACTAATGACAGACCGGTTTCTTCTTTAAGTAAAAAACTTTCTCGTTGTGCTTCGGGTAATTGGCTAATACAGTCAAGTAATTTTTCTGCTTGTCTGCTGCGATTAATTTCCGTAACAGGATCAACGGGGCAAGTATCTTCTATGTCGTCAGGTTCATCATCTTCATAGGAGGTTGGGACTCGACTGTTTTTGCGATAGTGATCGATTAGGCGGTTATGGGCAATACGATAAAGCCAGGTAGTGAATTTTGCAGAGGCTTTGTAGGTTTGTCGTGCATTGATAATTTTTAGCCAGATATCCTGAAATAACTCTTCAGCAATGGATTCGTTGCCGCATTGGCGTTTTATGTAACGGTATATGGCACCTTTATGTCTACTATAGAGGTGATTGAAGGCGGTGGTATCGCCATTGCTATAGGCTAGCATTAAGGTTTCATCATTCATCGACTGATCCATTTATATATAGTCGCATACAAATAGGTTGGGTAGCCATCCGACTTACCATACTGATGCTAAGCCGAATGGCTTGATTGAATTTAGATGCATTGTCATTGCGAGCAAAGCAACCCTTATAAATCGGCGATGAATTTTAAAGATTGCTTCGCGTTGCTCGCAATGACAGGATTCTCTGCTATTTTGTGC
>JALTKP010000190.1:0-602 GCA_027078075.1 Gammaproteobacteria bacterium
TTGATCGCGAAGATCCAAAAGGCGTGATCGTTCAATACGGTGGTCAAACACCATTGAAACTGGCGCGCCCACTGGAAGCCGCCGGTGCGCCCATTGTTGGTACATCACCGGATGCGATTGATAAAGCCGAAGATCGCGAACGCTTCCAGCAAATGATTGAAAAGCTTAATTTACTTCAGCCACCAAATCGTACTGCGCGAGATCCGGAAATTGCTGTCACGCAGGCAGAAGAAATTGGTTATCCACTGGTTGTGCGTCCTTCCTATGTATTGGGTGGGCGCGCAATGGAAATTGTTTATAACGAAGAAGAACTACGTCGTTACATGACCGATGCGGTGCAAGTATCCAATGATTCGCCCGTATTACTAGATCGTTTTCTTGATGATGCGGTTGAGCTGGATGTTGATGCCATTTGTGATGGCAAAGACGTGGTTATCGGTGGCGTCATGCAACATATTGAACAAGCGGGTGTTCATTCAGGTGATTCAGCTTGTTCACTACCACCTTATAATTTGTCCGATGACATTCTTGCTGAAGTGCGCCGGCAGATTCACGTGATGGCAATCGAACTGGAAGTGGTTGGTTTGATGAATACACAGTTT
>JALTKP010000190.1:612-4293 GCA_027078075.1 Gammaproteobacteria bacterium
CAAAGTTTACATTTTAGAAGTGAATCCACGTGCCTCCCGTACCGTGCCATTTGTATCGAAAGCCACCGGTCGTTCGTTAGCAAAGGTTGCTGCACGATGCATGGTAGGCCAATCTTTAGAAGAACAGGGTGTAACAAAAGAAATTGTGCCGGGTTATTTCTCGGTAAAAGAAGCGGTGTTCCCGTTTGTGAAATTCCCAAGTGTTGATCCTATTCTTGGGCCAGAAATGAAATCGACCGGTGAGGTAATGGGTGTCGGTCGTACATTTGGTGAGGCTTTCCTGAAAGCATCATTAGGCGCGGGCGTTAATTTACCGTATCACGGTACTGCTTTTATTAGCGTTAGAGATGCGGATAAAGAATCAATTTTATCGGTTGCTCAGAATTTGGCTAAGTTAGGCTTTAAGCTGGTCGCTACATCTGGTACAGCAAAGGTTATTACCGATGCAGATATTGAATGTGAGATAGTTAACAAAGTGGGACAAGGTCGACCACATATTGTCGATATTATTAAGAACGATCAAATTGATCTAATCGTAAATACCACGGAAGGGCGTCAGGCAATTGCCGATTCATCAACAATTCGCCGTGCAGCACTGCAACATAAGGTGACTTACACCACGACTGTTGCAGGTGCGGAAGCAATGTGTGACGCTATGGGGTATGAATGTGAGGGTAATGTGAATTGTCTGCAAACCCTGCACGAGGAGTTAAAGAAATGAATAAGGTTCCATTAACCGCTGCCGGTGCTGAAGCGCTGCAAAAAGAATTACATCAATTAAAGACAGTCGATCGTCCAACAATTATTAAAGCGATTGCAACGGCGCGTGAACACGGTGATTTAAAAGAAAATGCCGAATATCACGCGGCACGTGAACAACAAAGTTTTGCTGAAGGCCGTATTGCGGATATCGAAGGCAAACTGTCGAATGCGGAAATTATTGATGTCACCAAAATGCCTCAAACAGGCAAAGTTATTTTTGGCGTAACCGTTGAGTTATGTAATGAAGACACAGGTGAAGAAGTGACTTATCGTATTGTTGGTGAAGATGAAGCTGATATTAAAGCTGGCATGGTTTCCGTTACTTCACCGATAGCTCGCGCCTTGATCGGTAAACAAGAAGGTGATGTTGCTGCTGTTCAGGCTCCGGGTGGCGTCATCGAATACGAAATTCTTTCGGTTAAATATATTTAACGTGAAACTGCTTTTCCCTACGGAACGTATTTTACTCACGCTTTGGGTGGGCGGTATGTGGACAGTGGGTTATATCGTCGCGCCGACATTATTTGGCGTTCTTGATGATCGTCAATTGGCCGGCATGATTGCAGGTCATCTCTTTACCGCCATGAGTTATATTGGCTTCGTCTGTGGCGGTTTACTACTGTTTGGTAATATCTATCGCTCGGGTATTAAGCACAAAACCAATTACATCTTATTACTGATGTTGTTACTCATCGCCATCGGTCAGTTCATTCTTCAACCTATGATGGCAGATCTGAAGTTACAAGGCTTGGTAGAAGGTTCATCTGCTGCCGCTAATTTCGGTAAACTTCATGGCGTATCGTCTATCTTGTTTATGATAACCAGTATTGCTGGACTTATCCTTGTCATTAAACCTGAAAGTTCGTAATTCATTTATTACCATATAATTACTAAGTGATTTGTCGGTCAAGCAGATTAGCCACTATACTCGTACTTTATTTAGGCGTTTTGTCGTGGTTAGGAAAGGCGAATGAGTGAGTCTAGCGTGGTTGTATCTCAGAATATCGGTATAGAAGGTGAGTGTGTACGTTTTCTATATCGGAATACCACTGTTGCGCTTATTGTTAATGTGCTGCTTGTCGCCTTAATGACGTGGGTATTGTGGGAGCGAATTGCTTTCCCTTATGTGCAAATCTGGTTTGGCTCAATTTTATTAATCACTGTCATACGATTTTATAATCTATTGCATTTTTGGCGAACTAACCCAAGCGATAATGAAATGAGCCACTGGGAAACGTTCTTTTTTGTTGGCTCAACGTTAACGGGTCTACTTTGGGGGGTGACGCCCTGGGTTTTTTCCGCATCAGGCGATTATGAAACTTACGTACTTATTTCATTGGCACTTGCTGGATTAAGTGCGGGTGCAGCAGCAGTATTAGGACCCGTTGTTAAAATTTATTTTACTTATTTGGTGGTTATCATGACACCGATGACAATATGGTTTTATGTGCAAGATGGCGTGCAGTATACGCAAATGGGCATTATGTTAACCATTTATATTGTTGCGATGTTTATTACAGGCAAAATCTATAATAGGGTTTTACTCAATTCTATTGATTTATCGAGTCGTATTATTGCAGCGAAAGAAGAAGCTGAAGCAGCAAATAAAGCTAAAAGTCAGTTCTTAGCCAGTATGAGTCATGAATTACGCACCCCTCTTAATGCCATTTTAGGTTATAGCCAGCTACTTGAGTTTGAGCAGAGTCAATTACCGGAGCATCATCGAACTCATGTAAAAGAAATTATATTGGGTGGGCATCATCTACTGGACCTGGTTAACCAGGTCCTGGATTTAAGTAAAGTAGAATCCGGGAAACTTGATTTAGTTATAGAGGATGTGGCGCTAAAAAGAATAATAGATGAATGCCGAGCATTAATTGAATCAAGTTTGGAAAAATATAATGTTTCATTGCAGGTTATTAGCGAAGAACCCAAATCATTAAAAGTTCGTGCCGATTTTATACGGCTTAAACAAGTATTATTAAACCTGTTATCGAACGCCTGTAAATATAATCATCCTGGTGGCCATATCATTATTCGTTATACCCAGGTAGAAGGTGATAAGATACGAATTTGTATAGAAGATGATGGCATTGGTATTGCGCCAGAGAAACAGTCTAAATTATTTCAGCCGTTCAGTCGTCTTGGGCAGGAAACGTCCACGATTGAAGGCACCGGTATTGGCTTAGTGATTGCAAAACAATTGATAGAATCAATGGATGGTGAGATTGGCTATGAGAGTCATTCTGATAAAGGTTCTGTATTTTGGGTTGAACTTGGCTTAGTGAAATAAGAGAGATTATTTCACTAAGCTGGTTCCGATTACGTGACGGTAAATTGTCCCATCATGCCGGCATCCTCATGTTCAATAATATGACAGTGGTACATATAAGGATTGTCGGTATCTTTGTATGGCCCTGTTGGTAATAAGACTCTAACCGTTTCTTCAGAGTGTACGATGACGGTATCTTTCAGCCCAGATTCCACCGCTGAAGGTATGCGTCCATTACGATCAATAATCCTGAATTGTGTGTTATGTATATGAATAGGGTGGTGCGTGATCGAAGGGTTTCTCAGTTCCCAAACTTCATAGGTATTGGCTTTTGCCACTTCATTGATCGTATTGAGTTCGTAGGCTTTTTCGTTGATAAAAAAACCACCTGAACCGAACATCATCGCAGGCCCCATTTGCATATCGAGTTGTAAGTGACGTGTTGTCGCAATATCAACATTGAAGCCTTGTGTGTCAAACCAGTCAGGTAGGCGAATTAATTGCGTGGATTTAAAGGCAGATACTTTTTCAGCCTGACTGGGTTCAATATGAAAAATATCGAAATTGGTATCTAATGCACCGTTACTCATCATGCCCGTGTTGAGATTGCCGTAACCTTTACGATTTTGCAGTGATACCGGTTTGCC
>JALTKP010000191.1 GCA_027078075.1 Gammaproteobacteria bacterium
CGGTTACTCACTGCACAAGTCGTTGCGGTAATTTGTTTTATTATTTTCCCACTGGGTTTTACCTTTGAACGTCCCGAGACGACCGGCGCCGTTGGATGGCTCTTTACGAAACTCAGTGATTTTGACCAGCCATACAATCAAGCTCCATCGTTACATATCACGTTACTCGTCATACTGTGGACATTGTTTGCTTATCATTTGCCACGTCGATGGATTTGGCCTCTTCATATTACGTGTGTGTTGATTGGTGTGTCAGTGTTAACGACGTATCAACATCATTTTATTGATATACCTACGGGCGCCTTGTTAGGTTTTATATGTGTGTGGTGGTGGCCATTAGAAGGTAAGACCATGCATCATACTGCTAAATGGACAAACGAGCCTCGTCGCTGGAAAATCGCCGCTTATTATCTGTTGGGTTCAATGGTGGCAGGGTTGTTGGCATTTGGGTTTGGCGGGATGGCCTTATGGTTGTTATGGCCAACTGTTTCCTTATTGTTAGTGGCATTGAATTACGTGTATTTCGGTAGCGCAGGCTTTCAAAAGGAGGCGAATGGGGAAATGTCTATGGCCGCAAAATGGTTATATTTTCCTTATTTGGTTGGGGCGTATATCAATTCACGTTTGTGGACAAGGAATGAACCTAAGGCGGTGCTGATAAGTGATGGTCTTTATTTGGGAAGATTACCTTCTGGAGAAGACATTAAAATACATGAATATGATGCGGTCATTGAAATGACGGCGGAGTTTGATAAAACGTATGATGGCATTGCTTGGCACGCCATCCCTAGCCTAGATTTACTGGTGCCATCAAAAGACGACCTAATTAAGGCGTCCCGCTTGATTTCACAATGGCAACAAAAGGGAAACGTACTTGTCGCCTGTGCGTTAGGTTATTCACGTAGTGCACTGGCAATAATGGCATGGTTGCTACTTACCAAACGTAGCGAATCAGTTGATGATGCTATTGAGCGTGTAAGAGAGCAGCGTCCTAATATCGTTATCAACGACGAGGCCAGAACGACGCTAGAAGATCTTATAAAGGATAATGCGTGATTTTATGTTAGAAAATGAGGGTGAAATTAACGCATTAACATGTTGTATTACTCTTATTAAGCAATATAGAAAACCACATATATTCTCAAATGGCATCATGCTTATATCGATCATGTTGATATTATTTTTGGCGATAACGAACACACTATCCTTGTTTTGGTTGCTTACGTTAGCGAGCATCATTGTGTTGGGTATCGTAGAAATGATCTATGCTATTAGAGTTGGATTTGACCTGACGTTACTAAAAAAGCTTGCCAATAAGAATAATAGTGTCGAGCTAGGCTTGAAGGAAATCGATTCTGCTTTAACACAGCTGCGGTTGTTACCATCAGATAAAACAGACCGGAACCTTGATACGCGTTTGCGAGGATGTATCTATTTGTTTAAAACGCAGGTCGGGTTATGTGTTTTGCAATGCCTGATTGTGGTGAGCGCAGCTGTATTGTATTTATGATCTTATTAAATCTATAACAATTTAATTAATTTTTTATGAGGTATAATTTTGGATATACCACAAAATGCATTTATTGCGATGTTGGTTGTACTTACAGTGCTAGTGATCGCAACTATCATTCAATTTTTGCTGAAACTTAAAAACCCCGAAAACGATTATCATGAGCTATACCAACGCATTATGTCTTGGTGGTGGATTATCGGTTTGTTATTTTTGTTTCTTGCCATCAGTACTAATGCCGCGATTATATTCTTTGCGTTTTTAAGTTTTTTAGCGCTAAAGGAATTTATCTCGATAGTCGAAACTCGCCAGACCGATCGTAACGCGGTGTTCTGGTTGTATTTGTCGATTCCACTTCAATATTATTGGGTCGCTAGCGGTTGGTATGGCATGTTTATTATCTTTATCCCTGTTTACATTTTTTTATTGATTCCTGTGCGAATGGTACTTAAAGGTGAAACGGAAGGTTTTATTAAATCGGCGGGTGTCCTGCATTGGTCGGCCATGTTAACGATCTTTTCGATCAGTCATGTGGCGTATTTGTTAGTCTTACCGGAAAAGAACACCTTAGCTGGGGGAGTGGGCCTAGTGCTATTTTTACTATTCATGACCCAGTTTAACGATGTTAGTCAGTATGTGTGGGGAAAGTTGTTTGGTAAACATAAAATCATCCCCAAAGTCAGCCCGAATAAAACATGGCAGGGATTTTTGGGAGGCATGTTCACGATTACTCTACTCGCTAGCATTGTGGCCCCACATTTGACACCACTGAGTCAAATAGAAGGGATGGTTGCGGGTATTCTAATAAGCATCAGTGGCTTTTTTGGTGATGTGGTGATTTCATCGGTTAAACGAGATTTAAATATTAAGGACAGTGGTAACTTGATACCTGGACACGGTGGCATACTGGATAGAATGGACAGTTTGATTTATACCGCGCCTATTTTCTTTCACTATATTTACTCTTTATATTATTAAATCATGAACCGATTTCTAAAAATATTATTTATTGTATTGATTGTTAGACCGCTTGTATTAATCATTCTGGGACTCAATATCCGGGGGCGTGAGAAATTACCGTTGACAGGTCCGGCGGTTATTGCGGCAAATCATAATAGCCATTTGGATACAATGGTGTTATTTAGCCTTTATCCTTTATCAGCAGTGCATAAACTTCGCCCTGTTGCTGCGTCGGACTATTTTATGCGTAATTCGGTTATAGCTTGGTTTTCACAGAATGTGATTGGCATTATCCCTATAGGCAGAACCGGTAAGGCAAACAAAGATGAAATATTTTCAGGTTGCCATGAAGCACTGGATAACGACGATATCATAATCGTTTTCCCCGAAGGCACACGCGGTGAACCCGAACAAATTAGCAAACTCAAAAAAGGTATTTTTTATCTTGTTAAAGATAGAACGGATACTCAGATTGTTCCATTAGTGACACATGGATTAGGGCGTGCATTGCCTAGAGGTGAAGCACTACTGGTGCCTTTTAATTGTGATGTTGCTGTCGGTGAATCACTGCCTACAGTGAACACATCTAGTGAATTGCTCGCTCTTCTTAACGATAGTTACTCTAGCTTGCTAAAAGACTGTTTGACTTATAAGAAGATAAAATAAGTATAATATAGCCTCTCTAGGCCTTTTTTAGACACTTAAAAGTCATATAACGTCACTATATTATTCCAGGTAGAGGTCAGCGTTTAATTAAGATTCATGAAATAAGAGGTAAGCAAAGCAGTAGACATAGAGTGATTTGAGTAGAATAGAATGTCTTCAGTTGGCTGCAACTTCAATCGGTCAATGCAACACATGCATTAATTGAGAGTCTTCTTCTGCTGATGTACAGCTTCTAGGCAAGAAAAATAAAGATGGAGTGAGATATTGACCTGAAGCGGAAAATTTTTAAAGGGCTCTGCCCATTTTATTTTGTACCCTTTTAATACGTTTCTGGAACTGAGAGATCCCCACAAAATTAAGCATAACACTGTGCTGTAACATTTTCTCGCAGCGTCCAGATTGCTTGTTGAAGTTCCTCGCGTCTAATATTAAATAATAGGTTCCAGAAAATAATAGGTTCAAATAATAGGTTCCAAAATAATAGGTTCCAGGAAATAATAGGTTCCAGAGACGTATTTTTCGAGTATGGAAATATAGAATTTCAGGAGATTTAGGTACAATGAAAAACAAAATTCTATTCATCGTATTTTTATCTATAATTTTTATATTAACTTATATTTTGTTATTTAAAATAAATGATAACGACTTAATTATTCTTACGGCAAACACTCAGATCAATGCATATATCCAACCATCAAGTAAAGATGTGGTGTTCATAATCCCTAAAGGAATGACTTGCAGCGCAGGAAGCCAAATTTCAAAGAAAGTATTTTCCTACAGAAAGGTCCTGTGCCCTATTTCAGTAAATGGTTTTAGTGTGGGTTACATAATAACTACTATAGATAATACATATACAGCAACATCAGAGCATAGAAAATTAAATTGTTGAAAAACGTCTCTGGAACCTATTATGCTGAGAGCATGGAACCTATTATGCTGAGAGCATAGAAAATTAAATTGTTGAAAAACGTCTCTGGAACCTATTATGCTGGAACCTATTATGCTGAACCTATTATGTATTATGACAATAATGAGGGGATACTTCAGTCTCTGGGACATATTATCCAGAACCTATTATTCTTACTGGGTACAGCTAATTAGCAGTGGTTTCCTGATCGCAGGCTGTTTACTCGTCTATACGAAAAAAAATTGGTATC
>JALTKP010000192.1 GCA_027078075.1 Gammaproteobacteria bacterium
GCCGTGAGCTTACGCCGTGCAATTCGTATTAATAGTATTACAGGCATGTGTATTACAAAACTGGATGTGCTGGATGGTATGGAAACAATTCGTATTTGTACGGGTTATAAATACCAGGGTGAAATTCGTGAAGTAAACCCAATTGGTGCAGATGCCTTTGAACAGTGTGAACCTGTTTATGAAGATATGCCGGGTTGGACGGAATCAACCGTTGGTGCGGCCACCTTTGATGACTTACCTGAGAATGCACGTAACTATATTACGCGTATTGAAGAAATTGTCGGCGCACCTGCTGATATTATTTCAACAGGTCCAGATCGTGTTGAAACCATTGTTCGTCGACATCCGTTTGACGAATAATTGATATCTTGTTGCATGACTCAAGGATGAGTCGTGATGATCGTTAAGAAATCACAAATAATTCCCATACAACTAAAGATGTAATGCCTTCAATGCTTATCTCGTTCGAATCAGCATTATTTAAATATCGTCGATTTTCAAACCATTAATCTATATTTATCAGTTAGTTCAATAGTATTGGCTTGTCACTTCAGATATCCATAAAAATCTTCTTACTCAAGAAAACATTAAAATTGTCGATATCAATGTATCAACGGACTGATTTAATTGATTTATTACGTTTTCTTGAGGTGAATGAGTGAAATTCCTGCAGCACCTATTTCTCATTGTATTTATGTATGCCGTTTTGCACGGAACAGTATATGCGCATGTGCACGCTGGAATGAATGCCTCATATAATGGAAAGTATATAGGCTGGCTCGAACTTTCAGATTATTCATCGGTAGAAAAATTAATGAAAAGGCTAGAAATTGGTCCCTATTACAGAAAGGGTATCAATAAATGAAGTTATCTATTGCTAATAAGTTGAGCATTGGAGCAACGATACTTGTCATTATAAGTGTGGGTGTAACAAGTTGGTTGTTTTATAACAAAACAACAGAAATATTGGTGAATGAGGCAATAGAACACATAGCCAAACAAATGCATGTAACAGGTGATTCATTAGCGACAAGGATTAATGCACAGGGGGCAGATGTTCTTTTCTTGGCAGGAACGCCGCCTGTTCAAGGGATACTAAGAGCGATTAGTGATAAAAATAAATATGATTCTCAAGGCGAGTCAAGCTATGCACAGTGGAAACAGCGTTTAGAAGATATATTTTTAACGATGTTGGGAACCAAGCTTTCCTATCTTAAAATTCGTTATATCAATAAGGATGGTCAAGAGCTTGTTGTTGTTGGCAGAGAAAATAATATTTTGACAGCTATTAAGGATGAAAAACTACAAAACAAATCGAAACGAGAATATGTTCGTCAAACAGTTAAGTTACCAAATGGATCATTGTATTTATCTGAAATAAATTTGAACCGTGAATATGGAAAAATAAGCATACCGCATCAGGAAGTATTACGTAGTGCAACACCTGTGTTTGATGAGAGAACCAATGAGGTAGCAGGCATATTAGTCATAACGGTAGAAATAGGGCAGGTTCTTCATGGCATACAAAGAACCGTAAACAGTGCAGGTAAAGAAGTTTTTATTACAAATGATCGTGGTAGTTATTTGTTACACCCTGATATTAACAAAGCCTACGGATTTGATCTGGGAAAACGATTTCGCATACAAGAAGACATTCCGAAAATTGCCGATCTTTATTTACCGGGTAACAAAAAAAACCAAGCTATACTTCGCTTAAAAGACAGGAATGATCAAACAGTTGTAAACTTCGCGAAGCTACATTTCGACCAATCCAAACCAGAAAGATTTATTGCGTTAGCAATAACAGAACCTTACAGCCAGATTCTTGGGGAGCAAAGAAAATTATTAGAAGGTATTGTTGTTGTTAGTATTGTATTAGCAGTTGCTGCCGTTTTACTAGCGATATTCTTTGCATATAAGATATCTAGACCAATCAATCAGGTCACTACGATTATTGATGACTATATTCATAATAGAGATTCAACGGCTATAATGCCGGTCGAAAATAAAGATGAAATTGGTGTTCTTGCGAGAAGCTATCTTACCTTAATGAAACAAGTTGAAGAGGCACAAAAAAGCCTTACCATTATGAATAAGAGGCTTGAGTCACGAGTCATTGAGCGCACTCATAAATTAGAACAGAGTGAGCGTCGCCAGCGTAGTATTGTTGATAATATGGCCGATGGTTTAATTGTAATGAATGAACGAGGTAAGGTTATTTCATTTAATAAAGCGGCAACCGATATATTTGGTTACGAGGGAAGCGAGGTTGTTGGATCAAATATTAACATGCTAATGCCTGAGCCAAATCAATCACGGCATGATAGTTATCTTGAGGAGTATAAAAAAAATGGCGTAAGAAAAGTGATTGGTAAAACAACAGAAGTTGAAGGGCTTAGAAAAGATGGAACTGTTTTTTCTATGGAGTTATCAGTGAGCGAGATGTTGATAGATGATAGAAAGGTCTATACAGGTGTATTGCGAGATATAACTGAAAGAAAGCAGATTGATAAATTGAAAAACGAGTTTGTCTCAACCGTTAGTCATGAGTTACGAACCCCTCTCACATCAATTAGAGGCTCATTAGGTTTAATGGTTGGAGGCGCACTAGGGGAAATACCAGATTCAATTAAGGAGATGTTAATTGTCGCAGAAAACAATGCAAAAAGATTGTTGCTATTAATTAACGATATACTTGATATGCAAAAGATAGAAGTCGGAGAAATATCGTTTCACTTTGAAGAGATGGATATGATTGCATTAATAAAAGACTCTATTAAAGAAAATGGGGCATATGCTAATGAATATGATGTTAAGTTTCTTTGTGAATACGATTTAGATAATGCCTATGTGTTTGGTGATAGAGACAGGTTAATGCAGGTTATGGTTAACTTATTATCGAATGCGGCGAAATTCTCCCCAAGGAAAAGTATTGTTAAGGTTCGATTATTCAGAAATGGTAAATTTTTGTGTGTGTCTGTTGCAGATACTGGGCCAGGCATACCTGAAGACTTTCAATCCAGGTTGTTTGATAAATTTACACAATCTGATTCATCGGTTACGAGAATTAAAGCTGGTACAGGGTTGGGTTTGACAATTACCAAGGCTATTATCGAACGCCATAATGGAAAGCTGTCATTCAAGACAAGTAAAGAAGAGGGAACAGTATTTACGATAGAACTAATTGAAATTATTCCCCAAAAAAACCAGAAGTCAGCAGATATGATGGGCGGTTGAGTTATAGTAGTATATAGTGGAAGACACTTTATATTGCATACTATGCTCATATGAAATACTTGATAAAATGATGAGAAAAATAAATCTAAGAATATCAAGTTTATTATTATTGATACTGCCAGGTATAACATTCGTTGTTATTGCGGAAACGCTATTATTAGATAAAAAAACACTCAATTATGTCGAAAAAAAATATGGCACAGTTGCTCGGCAACGCTTGGAGACATGGGATAGTCTTATGCGAATTGACCGAGCTACGCCAGAAAAAGAAAAATTAGAACGAGTCAATGACTTCTTTAATCAAATACGCTTTATTTCAGATATTATCCATTGGAAAAAGAAAGATTATTGGGCAACGCCGATAGAGTTTATTTCTACAAACGGTGGCGATTGTGAAGACTTTACGATTGCGAAGTATTTCACTCTTCGGGAATTAGGTGTTGCAGATAAAAAACTCCGTCTGACCTATGTTAAAGCAATTCGCCTTAATCAGGCACATATGGTGTTGAGTTATTTTGAAACACCTTCATCTGAACCCCTGCTACTTGATAATTTAGATAAAGAAATCCGTTTTGCTTCAAAGCGGCGCGATCTCGTGCCGGTTTACAGTTTTAATGGTAACGGTTTGTGGTTAGCGAAAGAGCGTGAGCAAGGACGTTTAGTGGGGAAATCCTCAAGAATTGGCCTTTGGACAGATGTTATTAAACGCATGAAAGGGCTAAATAGCAAGGGTGATAAGTAAAACATGATGTGTTACGAAAATTATGGGAAACTAGGATTATGACTCTCTATAGACAAATTGTGTTAGTAGTGGTGGCGCTCAGCATATTAATGTTTGCTGGTACAGCGGTGATTAATGTTCAAGACACGCGTAATTATTTAGCGACGCAACTTGAATCACATGCTCAGGATACCGCCACATCATTGGGCTTATCTCTTTCACCTCATATGGCTGAGAATGATAAAGCACTAATGATTTCAATGGTTGATGCGATTTTTGATCGGGGGTAT
>JALTKP010000193.1 GCA_027078075.1 Gammaproteobacteria bacterium
CAATTTCAACTGATAAGTATGGGTTCTTTGATACAGCAATACCCATATTGACCTTAATCACTTCAGCATCATTATGTTTAACAGACACTTCTTGAATGTAATGAGCAGGAATCACTTCACCTGTTTCTTTGCTCTTACGAAGACCTGTTTCCATTGGGTGGAACAAGATTGCCTTAATTACGGCATAACCTTTCTTGCCACTCGCGCGTACTTTTAATTTTTTCTTAGCCATGTCTATCTCTCCTTAACCGCCACAACCGCCAAGTGTTACCTTGACTGTCTTCGTTGCACCGTAAAGTTTGCCATTTGCACGAACCACGGCAATCACCTTAGAGGTTTTACCTAATTTGATACGTGTAGCCAGAACTGGGCGTGCCTTTGCACTCATATCAGCTGAGATAGCGAGTGGACGAGCATTTTCCATAGCGAAGATACTAATAGACTCTACGCCGGTAATTTTAGTTTTCACAGTAACGGGAACAACTGAGCCGTTTTCTGCAATATCAGGTGTGCGAAGTTTAATTTTATTTGTTTCTTCGAATCCTTCACTGCCTAATAAACCTTTCATCGCTTGCTTGGCGTCTTTTGAATCAAAAGCTGCCTTTGGCCATGCTGCCAATACACGAGATGGCGTTAATAAACCTGAAGCGACAGATACCGCCACAAGACTACCTGCCATTGAGCTACGCAAAAAACTGCGTCGTTGGTTATTCATAATGATCATCCTCCTAATATTCTAGATTGTACTGTACCAGAACTTATAAATTGCCTCTGACTATCAAAAGTGGTGCAAGTCGCACCATTTACGGTGCAGAGTGCATCAAGTTATTGAATCTTCCGCTTTCTGATACTGCTGTAGCCGTCGCCAAAGGGTAGATTTGTTAATCCCTAGGGCTAAAGCCGTTTTTTCTCGATTATCCGAGTATTTTTCTAATAATTTCAATATGTAACGTTTTTCTAACTCTTCCAAAGACGGTAAATCAGCATCAATCGAATCACCTCTGGACATGGTTGGCAGGTCTTCTAAGGTTAAAATTTCCGATTCGGCCAACGCAACATGCCGCTCAACCAAGTTCCGTAGCTCCCTCACATTGCCAGGCCATTCATATTCACACAATTGTTGCATAGATTTCGCATCAAAGCCCTTCACATCGCGATTAAATCGATCTGCAAAATGCGTTATAAAATGCTGCACCAACTCTGGAATGTCATCACGCCGCTCTCGCAACGCTGGCATCCGCAAGTTCACCACATTAAAACGATGATACAAGTCATGTCGAAATTTATCTTGTGCCACCATTTCTTCGAGATTACGGTTTGTTGCAACAACAAATCGTACATCTATCTGCACAGGTTTTATACCACCAACCCGTTGTACAGTTTGTTCTTGAACAACACGCATTAATTTTGTTTGCATCGCGTCAGAGATATTACATATCTCATCCAAAAACACTGTGCCACCGCTGGCCATTTCTAATAAGCCCGGTTTACTTTGCGAAGCACCCGTAAAGGCACCCTTTTCATGTCCAAATAACTCAGACTCAAGTAAGCTATCGGTCAATGAGCCACAATCTATAACAATAAATGGTCGATCTGCGACACTACTTTGATAATGAATCGCCCGTGCTGCTAATTCTTTGCCACATCCGGACTCTCCTTCTAAAATCACATTACAACGAATATCAGCAATCTTCTCGATAGTTGAATACACTTTATGCATCGCATCACTCTTGCCTAACATGCCATATCGATGCTGCTCATCACTGAGTTGGCGTTTTAATAATAAATTCTCTGTTTCAAGCTGATGGTGCTTCAAAGTTTTATCAATTAAAACTAGCAGCTCATCCATGTCGTAAGGTTTCTTAATAAAATCTGCCGCGCCCAAACGCAATGCTTCAATCGCATTATCAACTGTAGAAAATGCGGTCATCATTATTACCGGGATATCTGCATTATGATTTTTAACTTCTGCCAATAACTCCATTCCTGTCATACCAGGCATACGTAAATCAGTGATGACTAAATTAACTTGATTACCATTAATAAACTCCATTGCATGATCAGGGTTCTTAAAGATTTCACAACGATATTTTTTCTCGTCAATAAAACGTAACATTAGCTCACCGGCTTTTGCATCGTCATCAATAAAAACAATTAATGGACGTTCTTGTTTTGTTGCCATATCTTTAACCTTGCTTTGCTTTTATCGGTAGCGTCATCACTGCTAACACACCCACTTCATTATTCCGTATCGTTAGTTTACCGCCATGCTGATCGATAATGCCCATACTAATGGATAAACCTAAACCATAACCTTCGCCCACTTGCTTGCTGCTATAAAATGGATCAAATACTTTATCTATATCATCCGGTTCAATACCTATACCACTATCTGATACCGAAATAGAAACTGTTTCTTTATCCGCATGCACAAACACTTCAACCACACTATCACGTGAACTTGCTTGAATGGCATTTAACAACAAGTTAATAAGCACTTGTTGCAACTGACCTCTATCACCATACACTGAAGGTTCCATATTTCCTTCAGACACTAATAAAACAGCATTTTTGTTCGCCTGCTGTTGCACTAAGGCAAATGTATCTTCAAGCCAAGGTGCAATTTTAAATTGTGAAAAATTAGGTGGCACCTGGCGTGCAAAATTTAATATACCTTGAACAATGCCTGAGGCTCGTAATGTTTCTTCACGCAAAGAAATAATATCTTGTTTATTATTTTCATCTGCACTGTTTGAATTGCGCTCTAATAGTTTACTCAATGTTAAAATATTGTTTAAGGGGTTATTAAGCTCATGCCCAATCCCAGCAGCCATTTGACCAATACTAGCCAACTTATCTTGCTGCAACATAATATGCTGCGTGCGTTCACGTTCTTCAGCGGCTTTATCTAAAGTGTCTGCCATGTAATTAAATGAATCAGCAAGCTCGGAGATTTCTTGGCTGGTATCTTTTGCCTCAGCACGAACGCTATTGCCACCATTTGCATACTCTTTAATTGTTTTAGCTAAGCGAGTTACCGGTCTGGCTATTTGATTTGCTGTCAAACCAGCCAACCATAAGCTAATAATTAAAATAACTGCAACGACAATTAAGCTGATAATACGAATTTGTTTAAAAGGTGCATCAATTGCGTTTTGGTCAACCCGCAACATGACAATCCAATGCGCTAATAAATCTGGGTAAGGCATGTATTCCACAAAATAAATAGATTCGGAATTATCCGCACTTGTCACATAGCCTTCTGACTCACCAACAATTTGTTTATAAAGGTCTTCATGTAAAATATTTTTTAAGCGTTTTTCTTGTGATTTGTTATCAGTAAAACTTAACGATTGACTATCATCGTAAAGTATTACTTCGTGACGATCAGGTTCTTCTGGATTTATTTCTGCAATCAGAATCTTTGCATCACGTGGGCGATGGGTATATTCAAGGACACGGTTGATTTGTTCTCCCAACATATTCACAACTAAGTAACCAACAAAAGTGCCATCTCGTGACATTGGCAAAATGTAATCAAGCATTGGCAAGCTGGTATTTTCTTCTTGCTCTGATTTGGTTTGATTAAGCAGTGTCACACCAATTTCATTATTGGGTAATTCATATAAACGATTCAGGTACTGCTCATCATCAATTTCTTCTTCGGCGAAGGGAAAACTTTCAATGCCATCAAATGAAGCGGGCGCACCTTGACCAAATCGAACTTTTACTAAGGTGTTTGCCTGTGAATCTAAAACGCGTAATGTGTTCATCGATGGTACAAGTTTCTGGAAAGCTTCAAGAAAAGAATTAATCTTATCGGTTCTGGCAAAAAACTCAGGGTGTAAATCACCGTCTGCGGCAGCTTGCATTACAGGTATATATTGTTCAATCGCAGGCGCTTTTGCGAGTGCGGCAAAGGTCTCGCGATCAGATGCTAAACGCCGATCAATTTCACCCGTTAAGCTCTCAAGACTACCTGCCAACTCAACACGCACACCTTCCTCGTATCGCTGCTCCGTATAATAGGTAGCAGCCAGCACCAATGCCGTCATTGGTAACAAAATCGACAAAGCGACTCGAAGAAAAATGTCATTTCTTAGCTGCAAACGGCTTCCTTTGTTATTTAGTGCAATTTCAGTGATATTTAGTTAATTATATAGCGAAGATCGTGCCAGACACGTGCATAGCGGCAAGTTTCGTTTATACTGCATCAAAATGACTGCTCTGCTAGGATTTTG
>JALTKP010000194.1 GCA_027078075.1 Gammaproteobacteria bacterium
CTAATAATTCAATTGCCTGCTTAATCATTTTCTTATTTAAGTCTGCATTCACCTGCGTAAAGTCGGTCGGTAAAAAATCATAACTCACATCATAGTCAGGCAAACTGTATTTTAATTGCGATTCTTCTGGATAAAGTGGGCTTGCGGTATCTGGCCCTTTCGGTTGCAACCAAATATGTAAACCACTTTTCTCAGCAAAGGTTTTAAGCAAAGCAATATCGTCTTCAACCAACTCTTCCAAGTTTCGAAACACCAGCGTTGTATGGTTATCACCCACTGCCACTTCTATTTGCGCTATTTTCTGATACGCACTTAGGCTACGCACTAAGGCTTGGAGCTCTTCAAGATGTTCGCCAACCGATTCATGTAGCACTTTACAAACACTCATGTCGGTTAAGAAGCCACCACTCCTTTCTCGGAAACCAATTAAGAGTTTGTCTTTCTTCACTACAAAACGAACACCCAACCTCGCCTTACGACGATAGCCAGTGGTTTCAGCAGTAAGTGGTTCAATTATTTCGGGGATATCTAATTCGGCAAGATGCTTAAATTGTTCAACCAACACCGATTGTTTATGTTCGCGCTGCGCTTCCGGTGACATATGCTGAAGACTACAACCACCGCAAAGTAAAAAATGCGGGCAAACTGGTTCAACACGTTCCGGTGATGCTTTAATAATCTCAACCGCACGCCCTTCGGCAAACTTGGAACGTTGCGAGGTGTAGACAAACATCACCTCTTCACCCGGGAGCGCACCATCAATAAAAATAGTTTTACCCTCTAGCCGTGCAATACCACGACCTTCATGTGAAATAGATTCAACACTTGCAGCAACCGGTTCGGTTGGCAATTTTTTTCTACGACGACGACCCATGTGAAAACCCTAAATTAAAAATATTGAATATTACTCGGCAGGAAAAACGCCAGTAGAAAGATAACGATCACCCCGATCGCAAATAATGGTCACGATAACAGCATTCTCAACATGCTTAGATAACTCCAATGCCGCCGCCACTGCACCGCCCGATGAAATACCCGCAAAGATCCCTTCCTGCGATGCCAAGGCACGCGTGGTTTCTTCTGCATCTTGCTGGTTCACATCAATGATTTGATCAACACGCGTATCATCATAAATCTTCGGTAAGTATTCTTTCGGCCAACGACGAATACCAGGAATAGCCGAACCTTCGGTTGGCTGCACACCAACAATCTCAACATCCGAATTCTGCTCTTTAAGAAAACGCGATGTTCCCATAATCGTACCCGTGGTACCCATAGAACTTACAAAATGCGTCACAGTGCCTTCCGTATCACGCCAAATCTCAGGCCCTGTACCTTCATAATGCGCCAGCGGATTATCCTGATTAGAAAACTGATCCAAAATAATACCTTCACCCGCTGCTTCCATCTCACGCGACTTATCAATCGCCGCTTCCATACTACCTTCACGCGGCGTCAGAATAATCTCAGCACCAAATGCCTTCATCACCCCACGACGCTCCAAACTCATGTGCTCAGGCATCACTAATTTCAGCTTATAGCCCTGCATCGCCGCAGCCATAGCCAGCGCAATACCCGTATTACCGCTGGTCGCCTCAATAAGACTATCGCCAGGCTTAATATCCCCACGCTCCTGAGCATGCTTAATCATACTCAGCGCAGGCCGATCCTTAACCGATCCAGCCGGATTATTACCCTCCAACTTAACCAATAAGGTATTACTCGTATCACCCGGCAAGCGCTGCAATCGAACTAACGGCGTATTACCGACAAAGTGGTCTAATGTTAAATATTTCATCGGGGCATTTTACCTCAAATCTCGCCAATATACAGGAGGGCTAGCATTCATCGCCCTTCCAAGGTATAAATACTACCACTAACTAAAAATACAAAAATAACGATGAATATGGACACGGAAACTAAAGTCTACGACGAACAACTATCCCTCGAACTGGCAGGTGGCAACGAAGACCTCGCCCAACAAATGTTCGAGATGCTGCTCAACGAACTCCCCACCCTACAAGCCGGCATGAACAATGCCTTTGACGAAGGCGATAAAGCCGCCCTCTACGACCATGTGCATAAAATCAACGGCTCCACCCGCTATTGTGGTGTTCCTGCGGTTGGTAAAGCAGCTAATGATTTAGAGCTATTGCTGAAAGATGAAATTGACGAGTTAGATGCATCACTTAAAAGTCTGAATAGTGAAATTGAGCGGTTGTTGGCGTTTTAGTTCTTGCGCTGTTTCCGTAGCCAGCCATTGCTAGCTGCTCATTGATCTAAGTTGGATCTAAAAATTAGAGCTTATCCGTGGAAGTAGTCGCTTGATTTAAAGCTGTTCATTTAAAAACTGTATTGGATTCTAAAAGAATATCGGGGAAAGGCAAGGATGAAGCGTATATTATTAGTATTAATATTAGCACCATTATTTGCTCTGCCCGGGTATCTAGTACCGGTTTTTATAAATCAACCATCAATTCCATTTTCAATTGAATCAATATTGAGATTTTCCATTTTCATACTACCTATTTCGTATGCTACTACTTTAATCCTTGGCCTTCCTATATATTTTTTTCTACGTTATTTTAAATTGGCACACCCATTAGTTATTTTTTTAATTGGCTTGCCTTTAGGAATACTTCCCATAATCATGATTAATTATATTTTCAGCTTTAGTACTGGAGGTCTCATGTATGGGGCCATCTCCGGAATGAGTGTGTCTAGTGTTGCAGCAATTATATTGTTAAAAATAAAACCAAAATATTATAGCTATAGAGCGGGTAAAAGGTAATGCTAGACCGACATTAAAACAAAAGTTCTGCTAACACTTCTTTAATCTCGGAAACGGGGTCAGAGCGCAGATTTCACTTATGTTTGTTTTAATATCAGAGTATTCAATAAACAGTAGACTGTCGTCAGAAACTTTATGATGCCGAATTGGAACGAACGTAGTGAGTTCCCCTGAGGCAGCAGAAAGTTTCTGGCGACAGGCTACGAAAAGAACACCTATAATTCCAACAACGTAACAAATGCCACCGCATGATCATCTTCATCGGCAATACTAATGTAACCCGCACCAATCCCCATCTCACTCACTAATTCCTTAGCTCGCGAAAAATACTCAACAACCGGCTTACCATGCTCGTCATGCCCCACACCGATATCACGCAAACTCATACCCTGGCTAAACCCAATCCCCATCGCCTTCGCAACAGCCTCTTTCGCTGCAAATCGCTTAGCCAAAAAATGCGCTGGTCTTACCGACTGCGCATAATCATCTAACTCCGCATCGGTTAAAATACGTCGACAAAACTTATCACCATACTCATCAATATTTTTCTGCATTCGCGAAACACGAACGATATCTGTACCAATCCCATAAATCATGATGAAGCCTGAAGCGCCAACAAACGTGCATCACGCATTAACTGCTTCATCTCTCTCACCGACTCCTGCAAACCCGTAAACACCGCCCGCGCAATAATCGCATGACCAATATTCAACTCACGGATATCCAGTAACGCCGCAATCGGCTCAACATTATGATAATGCAAACCATGCCCCGCATTAACATGTAAACCTGCTTTAACACCCGTTTCTACGGCCAAACAAATACGCTTATATTCAAGCTCTCTTTCTTCTGCCGTTTCCGCGTCCGCAAAACGCCCTGTATGAATTTCTATCACCGGCGCACCCACTTCTGCAGATGCCTCAACTTGCTCAGGATCAGGATCAATAAAAAGTGACACCCGTACATTTGCATCCGCTAAACGCGAACACGCTTCCTTCATACGGCTAAGCTGACCTTTTACTTCCAAGCCACCTTCTGTGGTTAATTCTTCACGGCTTTCAGGAACAAGACAACAATCATCTGGTTTCACTTCTTCCGCAATGACCAACATATCTTCTGTGACAGCCATTTCTAAATTCATACGCGTTTGTAAAATATCACGCAACATATAAACATCGCGATCTTGAATATGACGACGGTCTTCTCGAAGGTGTAAAGTAATCGCATCCGCACCCGCCTGTTCCGCTTCAATCGCCGCTTGAATCGGATCGGGGTAACGCGTACCACGTGCCTGCCGCAGTGTTGCAACATGATCAATATTTACACCTAATAAAATGTCATTGAGTGACTCAGACACTTTCAACTCTCCTACGGAATTAACTCATCGAACGATGATTATACAACATGCGGCTTTGTAATGGTTTATCGCCAATA
>JALTKP010000195.1 GCA_027078075.1 Gammaproteobacteria bacterium
TCTTTTGCACCCTTCAGATTTATTAGCACAAAGAAAACGATGATACCAGTGGTGAATAGGTGTCTCCATAGCAGTGAAACGTCTGATCCCATAAAGGTAATAGCGTAATTGCCAAATGCTTTAGCAATAAGGCTAATTGAAACGATTGCGGAGAAATACAGCATAATACTGATTGTGCCAGTAAAAAAACCAATGCCATATGCTTGAGAAAGGTATTCAACTATACCTCCAGCAGAAGGAAATCTTGCACCTAAATGACCCAGTGAATAACCACTGAAAAGAGCGATAATGCCTGCAATAATAAAAGAAATGTAAACAGCACTTCCCGCTATGGCACTAGCTTCTCCTAATAAAGCAAAGATGCCTGCCCCTACCATTGCACCTATCCCCATTGAAACGGCAGACCAGAAAGTAATAGGTTTCTTTTGTTTAGTCATAAAAGCTTAACTTCGATAATTATTTAGATGTTATAAAACGGTATGTGATGGTTTTTATTATGTCATTTAGAACAAACCAGACCATAGCATAGAGCCAGATATAAAGCGCATATTCCCAGCCTATTGGTGTAATAAATAAGCCATAGACAGCGATAAGTGTACCAAGCATTTCGGTACCAAATGTAGCTGAGAACAATAAGGGCGAAGGCCATGGTCTTTCCCAGAACCAGCCATCTGAGCGGGTTATATAAATAGTGCTATGACCAG
This sequence comes from Gammaproteobacteria bacterium, assembly GCA_027078075.1. Taxonomy (GTDB): domain Bacteria; phylum Pseudomonadota; class Gammaproteobacteria; order AKS1; family AKS1; genus Sulfuriflexus. The sequence goes on from JALTKP010000195.1 coordinate 705, forward strand.
CAATAATAAGTTTCAAGAAAAGCATGCTTTGAATTATTTCATTATTAATACCGAGATCACGTAAGAATAAAAAAAGCAGAAATGATGAGGTAACACCAGCAATCCCTAGAGCTGTTGAAATAGTGAGTAATGTGTTCATTCGCCATTTTACAGGTGTGCAAGAGACTTTTGTATTGTCGTAAGCAATAGCGAGGATAGGGATGTCATTCAGTAGTGCTAATAGAATAATCATAACAGTAGTAATGGGATAGAAATTAAATACTAAAATACTTAATGTCATGAATAAAATAATTCGAATAGTTTCAGCAACACGGAAAGTTGTGTAGCTTTTCATTCGTTCAAAGGTGATTCTTGCTTGTTTTATGGCATCGTTTATTACAGCTAGCCCAGGAGAGGTAAGAATAATATCTGCTGCGGCACGTGCAGCATCTGTTGCATTAGATACTGCAAAGCCGCAATCTGCTTTTTTTAAGGCAGGCGCATCATTGACACCATCACCTGTCATGCCAACTAAGTGGCCGGATTTTTGTAAGTTATCAATGATTTGATATTTGTCTTCAGGCAATACTTCAGCAAAAATATCAGCAGACTCTATTGTATTAAGTAATACTGATTCATGAGTTTTAACAAAAGATTTTTGTAGTTTGTTGGTATCATAAATAGTTTTAATTTCATCTATTACTTCACCAGAAAACTGTTCAGCTAATTTCTTTGAGACATCAGGGTGGAGTTTATGGTAAATAGCCTGGCTTAAGGCTTTAGAGAAGTTAAGTAATTCAATATTTGAGTGTCCGGATAATTCTTTAGATCGTATGACATCTTCTTTTAAGCCAAGACGTCGTCCGATTTCACGTGCGATAGCAACATTATCACCTGTGATCATTTTAACTTTGACACCATAATCTCTCATGGTTTGGATAACTTGTGCAGAATCCTCTCTTTCAGGATCAATAAGAGGAATAATGCCAACAAGTGTAATAATTTTATTATTGTTTTCAACTGCTACGGCAAGGCTTCGGTAGCCTTTACTAGCAAATAAATCGATACTTTTATTTATGGCATCTGATTCATTGTCGGAAATATTGGTGAGCGATAATATTATCTGTGGAGCACCTTTATAAACAATAAGTGAGTTAGTGTTATTAGAAACAGTTGCTGATGTATATTTTTTAATCGGATCAAATGGAATAAATTGCTTTTGTTGCCATTGTTGCCATTGCGAGTTTGGATATTTCAAATCTATATAATGGAATAGAGGTATCTCAATGGGGTCGTTATTTTCATGCCTTGATGCGAGTACTGCATAGAGCAATAATTGCTCTTCTGTGTAGTTATTAAAAGTAATTGGTTCAGCCACCTGCATATCATTCTTTGTTAAGGTTCCTGTTTTGTCAGAACAAAACACATCAACACCGGCAAGTTCTTCGATAGCGGTAAGACGGGATACAATTGCCTTTCTTTTAGCAAGGTTTAGTGCGCCAACAGCCATCGTAACGGATAGTACAGCGGGTAAAGCGATGGGGATTGCCGCAACAGTAAGCACTAATGAAAATCGTGCTATTTCAAGCAAATCTTCATGACGAATAACTGCCATGATAAGAATAAGAGAAATCATTACTAGGGTGAAGATGATAAGGAAATTACCTATTTTCATCACCATTTTTTGAAAATGACTACGTTCATTTAGAGAAGCTTTTGCAACTAATGAAACGACAGTGTTGAATCGTGTGTTGTGCGCAGTATTTAAAACAAGTGCTATCATTTCACCTTGTTTAATTATGGTGTTGCTATAGGCTAATTCACCACTACGTTTAGTAACGGGCAGAGATTCACCAGTTAACGATGATTCATCAATCGCGAGAAAATTGCCTTGAATTAATTTAACATCGGCTGGAACAACATCACCAATACGAATTTTTATAATATCCCCAGGCACAAGCTGAATTGCAGGCAGAATACTGTATCGATTATCGCGTAAGACCGTAACTTTAAGGTTAAGTTGTTGCTTTAATGTTCTTAGTGCATTTAATGCGCGGTGTTCTTGGAAAAAATCAAGTAATACATTGGTGAGTAACATTACTATAATGATGGCAAAATCTTCCCAGTGCCTGACAAAGGCGGAAAGCAGTGCTGCTACTTCTATCATCCATGGTATGGGCCCCCAAAAACGCCTGAGAAATCGATACCAGATATTTTCTTCTTTTTCAGATATCTCATTGAACCCAAATTGTTCAAGTCGATGAGTAGCTTGTTGGGAGGAAAGGCCATGTTTTAAATGGGTGTCAAAATACAGAAGAGATTCTTCTGTATTTTGACCAAGGTAGAAATCAGTCTTATTTAGCCGGATTTCACTCATTTAACATGCTTCTTTGTATGTTAATTATGTTTACTAATTAAAGAATATTCCCAATTGGTGATGATTTCAAATGGCATTTAAAAGTGTTATTGGCACTCTCTAAATATTTTTGACTCACATTTTGAACATACTGATTTATCAAGTCGTCTATAAATAGTTGATATTGCCAGAGACTTGCTATCAAAGAAGCGGTCATTACCAATTTGTTTTATGAAACACGATCTAGCAGCAAATTCATAAACAGATGATTTAAGACCAACGAAGTAAAGTCCGCCACCTGATTTCTTTAATCGATTGTTTTCTGAGACTAAGGCTTCAGCACCAGCAATATCGATGAAGTTAATGCCACTGGCAACGATTAGTATGTGATTAATCTTTTCAAACTCCGCAATCCTAGCAATGCGTTTTTGAATATGATTTACAGAACCAAAATAGATCGACATATCAATTCGAATGATTTTTAACTGCGGGCATTGCTGAACAGGTTTTTTGTTGATATTTATTAATTTTCGTTTATTTTCTTCAGGTGAAATATCAACAGAAAGTGTCGGGATACGTGGTGTTGATGTTTTAGCCAAGAACATAATCAGTGATAATATTACGCCAAGGTAAATTGCAAATTCTAATTCAAGGAATAGTGTTGCAAAGAAGGTGGTTAGTAATATGGATGTTTCAGATTTACTAAAACGGACTATTTGGTTGATATGTTTAATATCAATTAAATTATAAGCGACCAGTAAAATCACACCACCCATTGCAGCAACAGGTAGGTATGCTGTTAATGGCGCAATTAATAACACAATAGCCATTAAGGCAATTGCTGCAAAAATAGCGGAGAGAGGCGTTTTTGCCCCCGCTTCATAGTTGATGCCTGAACGGGTAAAAGAACCCGATCCAGCATAGCTAGATAAGAAGCTACCCACGATGTTTGACATACCTTGACCAACAAACTCTTGGTTAGGATTGATGCGTTGGTTTGATTTAGATGCGACAGCTCGACTGATCGAAACGGCTTCAATAAGGCCTAATAGAGCAACAGCAAATGCTTCTGGCGCAAGTAATTTGATGGTCGAAAGTGAAAAGTCAGGTGCAGACAGCGGTGGCAAGTGTGCAGGAATTTCTCCTACTAGTTTTATATCTGTTGTTACATCTTTTAATGCAAAGGCAATTACACTGCCAACAACCATGCCAAATAATAAATTAGGTAATTTAGGGGAAAGTTTTTTGATAAAAATGGCTGTAAATAAAGTTGCTAAGGCAATAATTAATAGGTAAACGTTTGTATTGCCAATACCTGAAAATAAGTCAGCCCAAGTATGAAGAAAAGATTCACCTTTAGGTACATGTATGCCAGTAATATGTTTGAGTTGACTTGTTGCGATGAGAATTGCCGCGCCAGCAGTGAAACCAATAACAACCGTGTGCGATACAAAATTTACGAGTGATCCCATTCTAGCAAGGCCAAATGCCAGTTGATATACACCGGCCAAAAATGTCAGTGTTAATGCAAGTGATAAAAATTCAGGTGTTCCTGGAACGGCGTGATGACTAACCGATGAAAAAACGACAATTGAAATGGCTGTGGTTGGACCTGACACAAGGTGAAAAGATGAACCAAACAAAGCAGCAATAATGGGTGTTACCATTGCCGTATAGAGGCCATACTCAGGTGGTAAGCCAGCAATGGTTGCAAAAGCGACACCTTGTGGCAAGACGATGACTGCACCGGTTAAGCCTGCAAAAAAGTCAGCTTTTAAACTTTCTTTTGTAACAAGTTTAAACCACACCATAAACGGGAATATTGTTTCTAATTTCATAAACTGTCAGTCGTCCTTAAAATATATTAAATTGTTAACGTTTATTTTACTAATTTTGCAAAGCGATTCGTTATGTCCAGATTTTTGTTATAAATATCTGTTTCTACTTCTAACAAACCTAGAATTGTATGAAAAACACTATCATGTGATATTTGTTGTTTTGTTCTAGACTTTAATATAGACATATCTATATCGTCAGCATGAAAGCTTTCACTGAACCAGAGTATTAATGGAACCTGTTTTTGTGAGTCTGGAGCCATAACAAATGGTAAACCATGAAGATAAAGGCCATTTTTACCGAGTGACTCTCCATGGTCGCTTGCATAGAACATGGCAGCTTCAAACTCTGAATCGTTTTTCTTTAATAACGAAATAACCTTTGATAAGAAATAATCGGTATATAAAATCGCATTGTCATAGGCGTTACTGATTTCTTCTTTAGTGCATGATTCAAATTGATTCGTTTTACAAACGGGCGTGAATCGTTCAAATTCTTTGGGGTAGCGCTTAAAGTAGGCGGGGCCATGGTTTCCCATTTGATGTAGCGCAATAAAGATATCACCCGTTTGATGTTCATCAATATATTTTTGAATATTGACTAACATACCTTCGTCACGGCACTCTGTATCGCAAACTGGGTTATTTTCTGACGTTCGGTAATCTATATGAGATATTCTATCAGCAACGCCTTTCGAGCTTGAATTGTTATCAAGCCAGAGCACATTAACGCCTACGTTTTTTAGTATATCTAATACATTCTGAGTATTTTTTATTTTGTCTTTGTCATAATTCTTATGTGTATAAATGGAAAACATGCATGGGACAGAATGCGCTGTTGATGTTCCGCATGATGTTACATTAGTGAAATTAATAACATCTTCCTTTTCTAATAAAGGATTTGTTTTTTTCTTGTAGCCATTTAATGAAAAGTGATCTGCTCTTGCGGTTTCACCAATAACGAAAATAATTAATTCTCGGTGAGCATCTGAGGGGACTATTTTAGCGTCCAATCCTATTTTGATTAAAGGCATATCAGGGTGGCGATATGACTTTGTCGCGTATTTTGCAATCGACATCATGTAATAGATAGGATTGATATAATAGCGTAAAGAACGATGCTCGCGGAAGAATGAAAAGTAATGACTAGAGAATAACCACAAAATACTGACGATAACTAAAGTTAAAATAGTAATCAGTTTTACTTTAGTGATAGCAGCTTGTGTGAATGATTGTTTAGTAATTGGTGATTTATAGATAAATATGGCGGGTATAATTCCCATAAAGAGTACATAAATGACCTGTTTAATACTAAATAAATCAAGAGACTCTTTTAGGTTTGTTTGCAGGATATTATCAATCATTGTTTCATCAACAATGCTGGCATAACTATCCATAAAATACGCAGCGAATGATGAAACTAATAATATTATGATAAGTACAGGTTTTATAGTGTGCTCGTAACTAAGTAAAGATAAAACTATAGCGGTTAAAGCGCTAAACAAGATAAAGACAGAAATTAGAAAGGCAATATTATCTAGAATTAAGGGGTACACACCAATAACGCCCTTAAAAAAGGCAATATTGGTAAACACCATTAGAAACAGTGTCGATATAATAATCAACCAACTCTGGCTTCTAGAGCGGATTAGCTTCATAAAAAATAGCCCATGTACGCAAAAGCCGTACTTATTTAACTAATGTAAGACAGGTTATATATCACTGAGGATAAGTCACTATGAACAGGCTTGATTGTGCAGCCGTATAGCAGAGAGGGAATTATACCGCTTTTGGTTGTTTTTGTATATGCAGGTATTGCGTAAAATATTGGTATTAGCGGTTTTTTAGTAATGTTTTAGAGCAGCTACTTAGTATTATTAGGCTTTATTGGTACATTTCCTGTTAAGACACTGTTTTTATGGTTTATATAGATTCCATTTAGGCATTATTTTTAATCTTGCCGTATTTTTGTCAATGCTAATTCAAGCACTTCGGTTAGGTTTAATTGGATCTTATCAATATGTTTTTTATTAATAACATCTTGTTTTATTAATATGTCACAAATTTGGTCGTTACAGCCGACTAGGTATGCTTCACGACCATTGTCACGTGCATCATGAATAATATCATCTACTGCCAGTATCGAAGTGAAGTCGATTTGGGGTACATCGGAAAGGTCAATAACAAGTGCATCGTATCCATCAAAGCCAACGAGTCGTTTGGCCATGCCTTTGGCTGCAGCAAAACCCATTGGCCCAGAAATATGAAAATATAAAATTCGACCATTAGCCTTATTAAGTAGAGCAATTTCTTTTTCGCTAAGATGTTTAGCAGCTTCGGCAGATGTTGTGGCAGTCATTGAATTCATTTGCAATGTTGCCATGCGTTGCATAAACAAGAAAGATGCCATGATCATACCTAATGCAACAGCAAAAATAAGATCAATAAAGACAGTACTAAATAGAACGGTAAACATAATCAGCACACCAGGTTTCGGTGCATGTTTTATACGTTTTAAATAATCCCAGTCAATAATGTCGGTACCGACTTTAATCAAAATACCTGCCAAGAGGGCATGAGGAATATATTGAGCGACAGCACCTGCGCCAAGAACGATGGCAAGTAGTACGAGGGCATGTAATGCTCCAGAAATAGGCGTTTGTCCACCGGCACGAATATTGACAACCGTTCGCATTGTCGCACCCGCGCCAGGTAGGCCTCCAAAGAAACCTGCAAACGTATTCCCAATTCCTTGACCAATTAATTCACGGTTCGATTCATGATAAGTACGGGTCATACTGTCAGCGACAAGTGATGTGAGTAATGAATCGATTGAACCTAGTGCAGCTAAAATTAATGCAGATTTAATTATCCCTACCAATAGGGATGGCTCAAATATCGGTAGGTGAGGCGTTGGAAAACCGGTAGGGATATCACCTAGTACAGACACACCACCCAAAGTATAAATAGTTCGACCACCATCTATTGCTGATGTTATATCACCGCCTTGCCATAGGTATAGAACTAATGTACCGACAATAAGCGCCAATAGTGGAGAGGGTATTAACTTATTAAGCTTCTTTGGTAAAAAATAAACAATGACTAAAGCCAGCGCTGCAATTAATGTGGAGGAATAAACAGGGTTGCTTAGAATATGGGGTATGGCTTTAAGTGAATCGACGGGGCCTGATAGTGCAATATGGCCAAACAAGGGACCAAGCTGCAGTAATATTATAATGACGCCAATTCCAGACATAAACCCAGAAATAACAGGGTGCGGAATTAAATTAATATATTTTCCTAGCTTAAGAAAGCCGAAGATTATCTGAAATAAGCCACCTAATATAACGACAGTAAACGCAAGTGATGCCCCATAAGAAGGATCATCAGGAAACATGCTGGTGTATTCGGTAAAAATAATGGCCATTACAACGGTCATCGGCCCAGTAGGGCCAGATACTTGAGAAGGTGTGCCACCAAACAGAGCAGCAAATAGGCCGACAAAAATGGCACCATAGATACCTGCAATTGGTCCAGCCCCAGATGAGACCCCCATGGCAAGCGCAAGTGGTAGCGCGACAACTGCGGCAGTTAGCCCTCCATAGATGTCACCACGTAGGTTATTAAAATGCAGACCATTAACCAATTGCACGAGAGAATACCTTTAATCTTATAATTATAATTAATTTCATTATACATCAAGGGGATACGTGGGCAAGCCATGTGTGTTATGACAAGGTATAATGAGTGAAACGTTAATTAAATAATAAAACTACTAATGAAAATTCCTGAAAAAATTCGTCAACGTGTAGAGCAGCTACATACACAATTAAATTATCATAATCATCGTTACTACGTGTTGGATGATCCAGAAATTCCTGATGTTGAATATGACATGATGCTTCGGGAGTTGCAGGATCTCGAAGCTCAATATCCAGAACTATGCAGCCCAGATTCTCCTACACAGCGTGTTGGTGCTGCCCCATTATCAAAATTTTCTGAAGTAAAACATGAAGTGCCTATGTTGTCGTTAGCTAATGTATTTTCTGAACAGGAATTGGAAGATTTTGATCGTCGCTGTCGTGAAGGGCTTGATACAGATTGCATTGAGTATGTTGCAGAACCTAAATTAGATGGTTTAGCTATTAGCCTTCTATATAAAGATGGTTTGTTAGTTCGGGCAGCAACTCGTGGCGATGGCACAACAGGTGAAGATGTTACGGCAAATGTTAAAACTATTGGTGCGATCCCACTAAGGTTAACTGGTAAGAATGTACCAGCAGTGATTGAAGTTCGTGGTGAAATTTATATATCACGCGATGGCTTTGAAGCACTTAATGCTAAACAACGAGAGAAAGGTGAAAAGACATTTGCCAATCCACGTAATGCGGCAGCTGGTTCATTACGTTTATTAGATTCTAGTATTACAGCGCAACGCCCATTGACGATGTATTGTTATGCGGTTGGTAAATGTACAGAAGGTGTTCTTGCAAAAACACACAGTGAAGTGCTTGAACAGCTACGCAGTTGGGGCTTACGAGTATCACATGAACACGCTGTAGTCGAAGGGGCAAAAGGTTGTTACCTCTACTATGAAAAATTATTGCAACGACGCGATAAGTTACCTTATGAGATTGATGGTATCGTTTATAAGGTAAATAGATTTGATCAACAACAAACACTGGGTTTTGTGTCGCGTGCACCTCGTTGGGCTATTGCGCATAAATTTCCCGCACAAGAAAAAACAACTCAATTATTAGCGATTGATATTCAAGTAGGGCGAACAGGGGCATTGACGCCGGTTGCACGGCTTGAGCCAGTAGAAGTTGGTGGTGTAATTGTTACAAATGCTACTTTGCATAACCAAGATGAAATTGAACGTAAAGATGTACGTGTTGGTGATACGGTGATCGTGCGTAGAGCTGGCGATGTTATTCCTGAAGTAGTAAGAAGTGTTTTATCAAAACGGAAAAAAGGCGCGCGAAAATTCAAGTACCCCACACGCTGCCCTGAATGTGACTCAGAAGTTATTCGTATAGAAGGGGAGGCGAAAGCGCGTTGTTCAGGTGGTTTAGTTTGCCCAGCTCAGCGCAAAGAAAATATAAAACACTTTGCTTCACGCAGAGCGATGGATATTGAAGGGCTAGGTGATAAGTTGGTGGAGCAACTTGTAGATGAAAATGTTATCAAAAGTGCTGCGGATCTTTATTCATTAAGCAAAGAGAAGTTATCAGGCATGGAAAGAATGGGTGATAAGTCTGCTGATAATTTGATTGGCGCATTAGAGAAAAGTAAATCAACAACCTTGCCGCGATTTATTTATGCATTAGGTATTCGTGAAGTAGGTGAAGCAACGGCTAGGAGTCTTGCTCAACATTTTGGCAGTCTTGATAAGATTATGGTTGCAACAAGTAAGCAGCTAGAGGAAGTGCCCGACGTAGGACCTGTGGTTGCACGTAATATCGAGACATTTGATCATCAAGCTCATAATCGTGAAGTGATTGATAAACTCATAAAGTCAGGTGTTCATTGGGATGATATCGACGTAAGTGTTTCTAATGAGCAGCCCCTAGAAGGTAAAATAATTGTACTAACAGGTGCATTATCAATGCCTCGTAGTGAAGCAAAAGATAAATTGCAATCGATGGGTGCTAAAGTAAGCGGTAGTGTTTCTAAAAAAACGACGCTTGTTTTTGCAGGTGCTGATGCCGGTTCTAAATTAACTAAAGCTAAAGACTTAGGGATACCTGTATTTGATGATGATACTTTGCAAAAAGTATTAAAAGGAGATGCTTCATTAGTACCCGATTAACGATTGGTTTTATGTGGTTTTTATTCTAAACATACAATTGTTTTAATGTATTTGTTAGTAACCCATTTGTGTACTAATTGTTTTATAGACATTTTCTCTAAAATCATTGGCATCATTAATGATTTTTATTTCATCAGGGCGATTAATATTTTCACCAGCAACAATTTTTCTGCCTAACTTAAATGATTTATTATGTAACTTAATACAGGTTGGATTATTGAAAATATTCTTTCTTGTAATGATATGGGTAGTGATGCCCGACATGAATTTATTACTTGTCCCTCTAAAAAATCCGCCAACAGAGCAGATAGCATATGGATCACTATCTGCACTTGTAGTGGATGGTATTAATAGAGATAAACATATCAATAGATAATATTTATTCATGTTCGAGCCCTGTATAGATGTAGAGCAGTTAATTATTAGAGTAACTCTTAATGTTTACACCTTGGTGCTGAGGGATGTTCGGTGCGCTATCTTCAAATTCAACGATATTGATTTCTGCTGATGTGCGTAATTTCAAGAAATAATCTTCAACTTGACGGCGTTGTAGTACAACACGAACACGATCTTTTACATCTTCAAACTTAGGTGGTGGTGTGATTCTAATATCGTCAAGATAAAGGATGTGCCAGCCGAATTGGGTTTTTATCGGTGTTCTTGCATATTCACCTTTCTTTAATTTGCTAATTGGCGCTCGGAACTCTGGTAGTAGATCAAATTCTGATTGCCAGCCTAATAAGCCTTCCTCACTTGCAGATGGGCCCGTTGAATATTTTTTAACTAAGGTAAGGAAATCACCACCTTTATTTAATGCTTTCATAACAGCGGTAGCATCATCACCATTTGTTAGAAGGATGTGGCGTAGACGGTATTCGGTTAGCTTAAGTTCCGACATTCTTGATTCATAGTCTTTACGCATTTCTTCATCAGTTAATGGGTTTTTTAAAACATAATCATTAAAAGCGGCGTTAACTAGCAGAGTTCTACGCTGGTTTTCTAATTCTTTCTTTATGTCTTTGTTTTCCTGCAAGCCTTTCTTTTCGGCATCTTGAAGGGCTAACTCAAAATTTATGAATTCATCTAACATGCGAGCATCTGACAAATTACTATCTTTAGGTTTGCCGGCCTTGCGTTGTTTTACATATGCCGCAAAATTTTCTTCTAGTATGTTTTTCCCATTGACGATGGCAATAACATTGCTATCTTTAGGTTCCATGCTGCTAGATTTCTTCATAGGCATGTCACTGGTTTTTTCAGTTGCTGCACTAGACTTTTCATCGCTTCCACCGCCGCATGCAGTTAAAGAAACGGCTAAAAGCAAAGTGATGGCGAATTTTTTTATTGTTTTCATAACTATTCCCTGGATTTTACGACGGAGTTGAGGCTTTAATACTCAGAGCATGTATATCTTTTTGCATCATATCACCTAATGCATCATATACCATCCGATGCTTTTGCAGTAACGATTTATCAGCGAATGCATCGGCTACAATATGAACTTCAAAATGACCCATACCTGTTTTAGCACCAGCATGACCGGCATGTTTATGACTTTCATCGATGACGTCAACGCTCTCTGCATTAAGTGCATCACTTAGAAGTTGTTTAATGCGAGGAATACGCTCACTGTTATCTATCATGGTAATACCTTTTTAAATGGTTTGACGGTGACGTGTTCATAAACGCCAGCATTTATATAAGGATCTGCATCAGCCCATTCTTGAGCTGCTTGTAGTGATTCAAATTCTGCAACAATGAGACTGCCAGTAAAACCAGCGGTACCTGGATCGTCACTATCAATGGCGGGGTGAGGGCCTGCTAATATTAAACGGCCTTCATCTTGTAATTGTTTTAAGCGTTCGACGTGTGCTGGGCGCACCCCTAAACGTTTTTCTAAGCTATCGGTGACATCTTCACTAATGATGGCGTAAAGCATTATTTATTCTCTTCTTCGGTTGTATCTTTCTCTTCTTCATCTTCTATGACATATTTTGCCATAAAGACACCTTGTAGTATGACGAAGGCGATAGTCATGCCGAGCATGCCAAAGGTTTTGAAATCGACCCATGTATCTGTGTCAAAATTATAAATAACATATAAATTAACAAAACCAACCAGTGTAAAAAAGCCTGCCCATGCAAAATTAAGTCTTTTCCAGATATGTGCGGGTGCAGACATGGCGCTGCTCATCATGCGTTCAACAATGTTTCTATCGCCAATGTACTGACTGCCAATAAAGACCAGTGCAAACACCCATTCAAGAATGGTCGTTTTTAATTTTATATAAAGTGGGTTTTGTAAGTAAACCGAGATTCCACCAAACACACTGATCAGCACTAAGGTGATGACATGCATTTTTTCAAAGCGGCGGTACTTGAGCCAAAATAAGATAACTTGCACAAAGGTGGCAACAATTGCGGTGATTGTCGCGACGTAGATGTCATATGTTTTGAAGGCAATAAAAAACAATAAAATAGGAAAAAAGTCGAACAGCATCTTCATAGTGTTACTCTAAGGCCAGTTGGCCAAAACTCCAGCAGGGTCAAATTTGAACCTATTATGCCCGAGCAAGGTAGCTTGTGTCTGCCTGATTTGGCTTACATGGAAGAAATATTCGTGTTTTGTGCTTATCCCTATACAATGTGCCCGCAATGATTATTGATCTTCATTCACATAGTACTCTTTCAGATGGCACATTAACGCCATCGGAATTGCTTGCGCACGCCTCAAAACAAGAGGTAGATGTACTTGCTTTGACGGATCATGACACTGTTGCAGGTCTTGACGAAGCCGCTAAAGCCGCTAAAGAACTAGGTATCCAGCTGATTAATGGCGTTGAAATATCAACTAGTTGGAATGGTCAAACTATACATATGGTTGGTTTAGGTATTGATCCCAGTTACCAGCCTTTGTTAGATGGCCTAGAGAAAATCTGTGAATATCGAGAGTGGCGAGCAGAGGAAATAGGTCGTCGACTGGCGAAAAAGCGTATTGAAGGCGGCTATGAAGGCGCAAAATCCTTTGCCAAGGGTGGTTTGATTGCACGCACTCATTATGCTCGTTTTCTGGTTGATGCTGGCTATGCCAAAGATATTCGAGACGTTTTTAAGAAATATCTCGTCCGTGGTAAGCCTGGTTATGTACCGGGTAAATGGGCTGAGATTGAAGAAGCAATAAGTTGGGTACGAGGCGCAGGTGGTATACCTATTATTGCGCATCCTGCTCGCTATCGGATCACCGCAGGTCGATTACGAAAGTTACTGTCAGAATTCAAAAAAGCGGGTGGTTTAGGTGTGGAAGTTGTATCAGGCAGCCATAACGAGAATGAAACACAAACGATGGCAAATACGGTAAAAAAAGCGGGTTTGTTTGCCTCTCAAGGTAGTGATTATCATGGTCCTGAAAATCCGTGGGTAGAATTAGGACGCTTAAGACCGATGCCAGATGGTTCTAAAACAGTCTGGGAAAGTGAATTTTGGCCTGAAGGTAACTCATGAGCCAGTTTTTTGAAATTCATCCTGATAACCCACAAGGTCGATTAATTCACCAAAGTGTTGAAATTGTCAGAAATGGGGGCGTGATCGTTTATCCGACTGATTCAAGTTATGCTCTTGGCTGTCATATCGGTGATAAGAATGCCATGGAGCGACTGGCTAAGATTCGAAATGTATCGAACGAGCATAATTTCACACTAATGTGTCGCGATTTGTCAGAAATTTCTAATTACTCGATGGTTGATAATCAGGCATATCGTCTTATGAAGTCACTTACGCCAGGACCTTATACGTTTATACTTAAGGCGAACCGTGAAGTTCCACGACGTCTGCAGAACCCAAAACGTAAAACCATTGGTCTGAGAGTGCCTGAAAACCGTATTGCACACGCATTGCTTGATGAATTAAATGAGCCAATGATGACGTCAACGCTTATCTTGCCTGATCAGGAATTTCCGATGACAGATGCCTATGAAATACGTGAATTATTAGAGCATTTTGTTGATTTGGTTATTGATGGTGGTAACTGCGGTATAGAGCCAACAACGGTTGTTGATCTTTCAGATGGGGATGTAACCGTAGCCAGGCAGGGAAAAGGCCAACACTTTTTCGATAATTAACATTAAGTTATTTAGTTAACTTATTATATTTTATGATAAATAAATCAATATTTAATGTTTATTCTAATCTGTCTTCAGAGTCCTAATATGGTTCCAAACAAGGTATAATCACCGCCTCTGAACCTGTGTTCGGAACAAACAATAATAGTTATTTACTCGCGTTGCGGGTGTTATGGGAGGTATTTTGAGCTCGATCCTCGGTCATCAAGACCGCGTGCTGTCCGGCATGCGGCCAACAGGTCAACTTCATCTCGGTCATTATCACGGTGTGCTCAAGAATTGGATTAA
>JALTKP010000196.1 GCA_027078075.1 Gammaproteobacteria bacterium
GGCTGGGTGATAAAGCAATTGCTTGTTTTATATCTGCCATTGCAGTTTGTGTGGTTTGTCCCGGCAGCCCAAACATAAGATCTAAATTAAAGTTATCAAAGCCAGCAGCATGGGCTGATTCAGCTGCGTTAATAGCATTCTGGCTATTATGGATTCGACCGAGTTTGTCTAAATAGTCATTATTAAAACTTTGGCAGCCAATCGATAAGCGGTTAATGCCGGCAGCTTTAAATTCAGCAAACTTACCCGTTTCAACAGTACCCGGGTTAGCTTCTAGGGTAATTTCTGCCATGGGCTCTAACGCTAGGCGCATACGTAGCCCAGCAATTAATTCATCCATTGCTTCCGCTGAAAACAAACTGGGTGTGCCACCACCGATGAAAATACTTTGCACCGGCCGTCCCCATACTTCGGGTAAGTCATGTTCTAAATCAGCAAACAGACTGGCGATATATTCTTTTTCAGGCAGCTTATTGCTGCCACTGCTATGTGAGTTGAAATCACAGTATGGACATTTACGTACACACCAAGGAATGTGCACATAAAGTGATAAGGGAGGCAAGGCAGTAAAATTGAACATTTACCCATTGTACGCGTCTATATAGCCATATTGGAGCTCTTTGTCGTGAATATCTGACAGGATATCCAATAGCAACAGTGATAGTATTGTCACTATAGATTACTTTTAAGGAAACAAAAGAATGATGAAAATTTGTGGTTTAAGCCGTTTAGCAATGACGCTGGCATTAAGTGGTGTGGTGTTGGGCTCAGTTCAAGCAGCAGATACGGTACTCGATAATGACAAAAAGAAATTCAGTTATGCATTAGGCTATCAAATTGCACAGAACTTGCTAAATAAAGGGGCATTGTTAGATCCAGATGCCTTTGCAAAAGCGACGCAAGATGCTTTTTCAGGTAAACCACCTGCATTAAGTGCAGATGAGATTAAAGCAGTTGCTAGTCGAATTCAGGAAAAAGCACTTAAAAAGCATGGTGAAATTAGTAGCAAAAATCTTGCAGCCGGCAAAAAATTTCTTGCTGAAAATACTAAAAAAGATGGCGTAAAAACACTGGATAGTGGGCTGCAGTATAAGGTTTTGATCGAGGGTGACGGTGAGATACCGAAAGCCAGCAGTACGGTTGTAGCGCATTACGAAGGGCGTTTAACAAATGGTACTGTATTTGATAGCTCAATTAAGCGTGGTAGCCCAGCGACATTCCCTGTTAAAGGTGTAATAAAGGGTTGGCAAGAAGCATTAAAATTAATGCCAACAGGCTCTAAATGGCAAGTTTATATTCCTGCTGAACTCGCTTACGGAGAAAAAGGTGCTGGTGGTTCAATTGGGCCTAACGAAGCACTTATTTTTGATATTGAGTTAATCAGTATTAACTAAAAGTATTTATAGTTAAGTTAAAAGCCGCTACTTGATAGATAGCGGCTTTTTTTATACTTGCTTGCTCGCGGTAACAAGCTCCTGAATGCGATGGGTACAAATCACTTCGAGTGCCATACGGAGTTTGCCACCGGGTATAACCAGTGTATTTGGGCGAGACATAAAGGCACCATCAAATTTTTCCAGAAAAGTTTGTAGTGGATATTTATTAGGGTCTCTAAACCGAACCACTAACATGCTTTCATCAGCACTTGGCACATCAATAGCTGTAAAGGGGTTGGAAGTATCAACTAGTGGAACACGCTGGAAATTGATATCAGTGAGTGAGAACTGTGGTGTCATAAAATAAATATAGTCTTGAAGTCGGCGTAGGATCGTTGTTGTACATTGCTCGATGGCAATACCTTTTATTTTAGAGTCACGATGAATTTTTTGTATCCATTCCAAATTAACTACTGGTACGACACCAATTAAGAAATCCACATATTGAGCAACATCAACACCTTTATTGCTGTTAGCTTGATTACGTCGTTCAACAACTATTGGATTATGGGAAGAACTCATGCGTCTGCGCGTCCAAGTTCTGGAAATAACACCACCATGTAAGCCTTCATAAATAAGTAGGTCAGTATTTTTGGGAATATCGGCTTCAGGTGTAAAGGTACCAGCAGCTTGTTGGTGCTGATTTTGACCATCTTCGTGTACATATTGGCGAATTCGTCCTGTTCCTAATTCACCGTATTGCTTAAAAAGTGACTCTAGTAAATCAAAGCGATTGGTATCAGGTCCGAAGTGGCTGATTGGTTTACCTTCTTGATTGGCTTTTTCAATTACCTCTGCCATCTCTTCGCGTTCGTGTCGCAAAAAGCTGTCGCCATCAATGAAGGCGGCATTGATGCCTTGGCGATGGAAAATTTCAGCAAAGGCATCGCGAACAGTACTGGTGCCGGCACCAGATGAGCCAGTGATAGCAATAACAGGATGAGAGACAGACATTCAATATTCCTAATTTGTAAGAATCGTTATTTAATGACAAGCTGGGTCTGTAGTAAAGTATTATTAAAATCTAGAATGGATATAAGACAATGAAGTATTGCAGTGAATGTGGCAAGAAGGTGAGTATTAGTATCCCAGAAGGTGATAATCGGCCACGTCATATTTGTTCTAGCTGTAACACTATTCACTACCAGAACCCTAAAATGGTGGTTGGTTGTTTAGTTGAACATGAAAATAAGATCTTATTGTGTAAGCGAGCAATTGAACCACGTTATGGCTTGTGGACCTTACCAGCAGGGTTTATGGAAAATGATGAAACTACTATGCAAGCCGCCGCCCGTGAAACCATTGAAGAAGCTGGGGCCGATGTTGAAATAACCCAGCTTTTTACTATGTTTAGTCTGCCCCATATTGATCAGGTATATATGTTGTATCGTGCCAAGTTTAAAGAAGTGGCATTTGCTGCGGGTTCAGAAAGCTTAGAGGTGAGCTTATTCGCCGAATCAGAAATTCCGTGGGATGAAATTGCCTTTCCAGTTATTACTGAAAGTTTAAAAAGGTTCTTTGTTGACAAGAAAGCGGGGCAATTTCAAATACATAATGGCGCTATGTTTAAACAGATTAATAATGAAAAAATAACATTTGATGTTGCCGTGTTAAATGATCATTGATCAACTATCCAATCCACAACTTGTCGCTGAGCAAGGTCAGATAAAAGTATTTGAAAACAGTTTGTTTCGTTGGTTATGTTTTGATGATGAAGAAGCAATTCAGAGCTGTATGCTTAAGAATAATCCCGCGAGGCTAAATTTGCCCTACCAGTTATTTATGATGATGTGGCAATTATTGGTTAATACCCAACCATCGACAGCGTGTTTACTTGGATTGGGTGGTGGAGACATGGTTCGTTACTTGCGAAAAAATTTCCCATCAATGAAATTACAAATTATTGAATATGATTCAGATGTTGCAAAGTTGGCAAGTGAATATTTCTTAATCCAGCCAGAACAAAATCAGCTTACAGTAGAAATAGCTGATGCTAAAGAATTTATAAAAAACAGCCAGCAGCACGATTTGTTATTTATTGATATTGTTGCGGATAATAAGTTGCCTGACTTCCTTTTTACAGAATCTTTTTGGCAGCACTGTTACCAGAAGATAAATGACGATGGTGTTATGATCATTAATTTTATTTCTGAATCTGAAAATAAATTTTTGGAATTATTAAAAATATTGCGAAATAAATTTGGTCATTTACCGTTATGTATGGGAGTGCCTGATCATAAAAATATTGTGCTGCTAGTGCCAACAGGAAATATCCCTAAACTTGATGAACTTAAACGGCGTAGCAAAGAACTACAACAAAGTGGTTTACCCTTTAATGAATGTATGGATATATTAGTGAAGGATAATGTTATTCTAAGTTGAAGAAGCATCACTTAAAGAGATAGATATAATGACTTTAGAGCCGACGCCATTACTTTTGGGAAACTTATATTGGATCACATTGCTTGCGGTGATCGTTTCGTCAGCCTCGGGTGTGCTTAAAGCAGGTTTTAAACAATTCGATTTATTTGGTGTCATTATTATTGCCATTGCTACAGGCCTAGGTGGTGGCTCGATGCGTGATATGTTGCTCGATCGAGATGTTTTCTGGATTAATGATCAGATGTTTTTTATAGCATCTATTGCAAGTGCGGTGTTTGTTTTTATTGCGGCAAGATTAACAGTAATGTCACCTCGATATTTTTTAGTAGCTGATGCGGCTGGTTTAGCGACATTTGGTATTGCAGGAACATTGGTTTCATTAATGGTCGGAGCACCTCCATTAATTGCCAGTTTTATGGGCGTTATGACAGGAACAATGGGTGGTATTTTTCGTGATGTTTTATGTGGTGAAACACCGGTTGTATTTTCAAGTCCTCTTTATGCAACAGTGTCATGGTTAGGCTCGTTATTATTTATTTTGCTTCTAAATTTTGATGTTGAAATAACCTTAGCTGCGGTTGTTTCTGGGTTAAGTATATTTATTTTCCGGTTATTGGCATTGTATTTTGATTTGAGTTTACCGAGATTTCGTTTTAAGTCATGAGTATAAAAAATAAGAATTGAAGGCAGTTTTTGCCATTTCTGAAGATTTTATCGGTGATACTGAAAGCTACTTGCTGTCTTTTTTGTTTTTGTGGCTAGGATGTTCACTACTCATAGAACCCACTACGTGGTTTCATTATGAGTAATCTACCCATCGAAGATGGGTCAGGCCAAAAAAAAGCGCGGCATAAGCCGCGCTTTAAGAAATCCGGCATGCAGGGGGGGGAGAGGGGGGGAAGCACGCCGGTAAGTTTTTACAAACTATGGGTAAATTATACAAATAATTCCTGATTAAGATAGGGGGGAATTGTTACGTTTTGTGTCAAGATCTGTTTACATTCTGGGTAATTATTTTGACAATTCTATTTTAAGCTATTGATATAAAAAATATTTCCTATCAAATTATTGTGACACAATTTATTTTACAAGTTGGCTTGCTAATAATTTAAGCGCCTTACCTCGATGGCTAAGACTATTTTTTACCTCACTGCTTAGTTCAGCAGAAGAGCAGTTCTGTTCAGGAACAAAGAACACTGGGTCATAGCCAAAGCCGTTTTCACCTTGTGGTGTTTCAAGAATAAAGCCTTCCCATGTACCTTGGCAGATCACGGGTGTGGGATCTTTTTCATGGCGCATGTAAATCAATAAGCATTGGAAGCGGGCGGTGCGTTCTTCTGTAGGTACGCCTTCGAGTGCTTGGAGTAATTTTTTAAGGTTGTCAGCGTCACTGGCACCGACACCTGCATAGCGTGCGGAGTAAATACCTGGCGCACCTTTTAGCGCATCAACCTCAATACCCGAGTCGTCTGCAATAGCAGGCAAGCCGCTGTGTAAAGCGGCATTGCGTGCTTTTAAGATTGCGTTCTCGACGAAAGTTAAGCCAGTTTCTTCAACTTCTTCAATATTAAATTCAGCTTGTGGCAATACGTTGATCGACATGCTTGAAAACATGTCATTGAACTCACGAAGTTTACCTTTATTGTTACTGGCGAGAACAAAGTTTTGCATGACTCTACCCTTCTAAAGCTTCACGCTGTAATTTAATTAAATCACTGATACCAGATTCTGCCAATGCCAACATGCTATCTAGTTCTGAGCGTTTGAAGGCAACACCTTCAGCCGTGCCTTGAATTTCAATAAATTCACCGGCCTCGTTCATAACAACATTCATATCTGTTTCGGCATTACAGTCTTCTGGATAGTCAAGATCCAGCACTGCTTCGCCATTGTAAACGCCGACAGAGACAGCTGCCATCATGCCATTTAATGGATTGGTTTTAATAATACCTTTTGCCTGCATGTGTGCAATGGCATCCGCAAGTGCAACATAGGCACCGGTAATAGAGGCGGTGCGTGTACCACCATCAGCCTGAATTACATCACAGTCGATGTTGATGCTATTTTCGCCAAGGGCTTTCATGTCAACGGCAGCACGTAGTGAGCGACCAATTAAACGTTGAATTTCCATGGTGCGGCCACCTTGCTTACCGCGAGCTGATTCACGACCCATACGTTCGGTTGTTGAGCGAGGCAACATACCGTATTCAGCCGTAACCCAGCCTTGTTCTTTTCCACGAAGAAAACCGGGAACACGTTCACTGACGCTGGCATTACATAATACTTTAGTGTCGCCACATTCAATCAGGACTGACCCCTCAGCATGTTTAGTGTAGTTGCGGGTAATTTTGATTTGACGTAGTTCATCATTGGCTCGACCACTGGGGCGCATAGTGTAATTCCTTAATCCAGAGTTAATTTGTTTAACAGCTGTTATTTGCTGTCGGCATCATAATCCATTTCGTTTTGATAATCTTCAAGCGCTTGCGTGATGGCGGCAACAGCGTGGTCGACATTGCCTGTTTCAAGAGAAGATGTGGATTTAGAGGGCGCGTCAGTTTGGCGGTCAACAAAACCTTTAATACGTAAGGCAATGGCGCTGATGTTATCACTTTGAGGGTAGCTACTAGACTCGGCAATGGTTGCCAAATTATTAATAGCTCTTTCAAGATCAACTTGTTTACTAATATCACGCAGTGCTTGTTGCTCTATAGCGGTCCAGAAACCATCACTACAGAGAACGAAAATATCCTGTACTTTCAGGCTCTCCATATTGCCATAGCTAATGTTAGGCACATGATCGTTGCCACCAATGCATTGCGTGAGATAGCTGCGTTTTGGGTGGGTGAGCATATCGGCTTCACTGATTAAGCCTTGGCGAAATAGATCTTCAACATAGGAATGATCAATGGTTCTTGCGAGAATTTTGTTTTTGCGTATCAGGTAAAGTCGACTATCACCGACGTGCGCCCAATAAGCAGATTCCCCTTGTAAAATACAAGCAACACAAGTGGTACGAGGATCGATTTTCTTTTTAGATTTACCTGCTTCTTCACAAATTATTTTATGTGCTGCATTAATGGCTTTTTCAAGAAATAGCTTGGGATTAGAGAGTGGCATTTTAACCTTGCGAAAAAAGCGTTCCAAGGTATCAACAAAAATTTGTGCAGCTATGTCACCACCACGGTGTCCGCCCATACCATCGGCGACGACCAGTAAAACTGATTGTTCCCGCTCAACCACGACAAGGCGATCTTCATTTGTTTCGCGGTTGCCAAGCCGGTTGAGTTGAGTGATTTCCAGTTCCATGGTTTTTGTCTTTAAGCTGACTCTTCCTTATGTTCCCAGCGGGGAAGTACATCTAATAATTCGGCGGCACTTTGTGGGCGAAGTTCCGGATTAACTTCCATTGCCCAATCAATTGCTTTGAGTAATTCTTCGGAATACTTTTTCTGATAAACCTCAATAGCAGGCTTCATGGTGTCATTTTCATGCCGTTTACCCGCCTCGGGTGGGGTACGGTGATCAATGCAATTTCGCATACTGGCGCCTACCGCATAAATATCGGTCCACGGACCGACATAGCCGCTATTATTGTATTGTTCGATGGGTGAAAACCCAGGGGTTATCACTTGTGTAAATTGGCTACTACGGGTTTGCATAATTGGATGTACCGCACCGAAATCGAGAAGCAGTGGGCTACCGCCAGGGCGCAAGTGTATATTGCTGGGTTTGATATCCAGATGCAGAAAACCGGTTTTATGAATCATTTGCAGCCCATTAAGCAAGGCTGGAAAAACCGTTAGTAAAAATTGTTCGCTGAGAAAGCCACGATGCTTCTTAATATAGCTGTGCAGGTTATGGCCTTGTTCATAGACCATCACGATATACACCGTTCCGTTAGCACTGAAGAAGTTGATAACGTCAACAATATTGGGGTGTTTCAATCCAGCGAGGGCTTTGGCTTCTTGTAAAAATAGTTTGCGGCCGTGAGTAAAGTACTCGTTGGTTTCATCACCGATTGCCACCACACGCATTTCGGCATCGCGCTTGGCTAATTTGGACGGCATATACTCTTTAAGAATGACCCGCTGACCGCTTTCAACTTCTTTGGCAAGATAAACATAGCTAAAACCGCCACGACTAAGCGTCTTGCTGATAACATAGTTATCAATACGCGTATCGTTAGGTAGGCTTTTGGCAGCTGAGTTTATCAATTTGTCTGTGTATTCGTCTGGTTAAGCGTAAAGCCTAGCACAAGATGTAAATAAAGCCCTTAATAAAGACTGATTCGGGTTAGAATTAATACTTAATATGAGAAGTAGGTAACTAATATGATCCGCAGTATGACCGCTTTTTCTCGTTGCGACTGCAGCACAGACTGGGGCACGCTAAGCTGGGAAGTCCGTACCGTTAACCATCGCTATCTGGAGCCTAGTTTTCGGATGCCGGAAGAACTGCGAGCAATCGAAAGCAAAATTCGTGAGCGACTTACCAAGCGCCTCGGCCGAGGAAAAATAGAATGTAATTGTCGTTTTCAGCCGCAGCAAGGTGGTGATACTAATTTAACTATTAATACTGAATTGGCAAAAAAAGTGGTTGAGACCAGCCGGGAAATCGACCATATGCTTTACAACTCTGCAGCAGTGAACTCGATGGATATTTTACGCTGGCCAGGGGTTATTGATACCGGATCGGCAGACTGGAGTAGCTTGCGCAAAGAGTCTCTCAGCCTATTTGATGAAGCACTTGATGATTTAATTGCCACTCGTGAACGCGAAGGCGAACGATTAAAAGCCATGATTGTTGAAAGATTGGATGCGATGGTGGTGATTGTGGCTGATGTGCGTAAATGGATACCCGAGATTATTCAAGCGCAGCGTAATAAAATTATCGAACGTCTCGCCGGTTTGGACGTGGAGCTAGATGATGCCCGCCTTGAACAAGAAGCCGCAGTCTTGGTCCAAAAAATGGATGTAGATGAAGAAATGGACAGGCTTGCTACTCATTTAGACGAAGTACGACGTAACCTCGAAGGTGACAAACCGGTAGGTCGGCGATTAGATTTTTTAATGCAAGAGCTTAATCGTGAAGCAAATACATTAGGCTCAAAGTCTATTAATATAGACACAACTCGCGCATCGGTTGATTTGAAAGTGTTGATTGAACAAATGCGTGAGCAAATTCAGAACATAGAATAAAGATGGTTATAGGGACAATGCAAAATAATTCAAATTCATCGGTCGGCACTTTATACGTCATTTCAGCACCCTCGGGCGCGGGGAAAACCTCGTTGGTTCATGCTTTATTGGAACGTGATAACAAGGTCATGGTGTCGGTATCACATACGACCCGAGCGATGCGTGATGGAGAGGTTGATGGTACGCATTACAATTTCATTAATGTGGAAACCTTCAATGACATGGTTGAAAAGGGTGTGTTTTTAGAACATGCGCAGGTATTCGATAACTTTTATGGTACTTCGCGGGAATGGGTAGAAGCTCGCTTGGTTGAAGGTACTGATGTGATTCTTGAGATTGACTGGCAGGGTGCACGTTTGGCACGAGAAGCCTTTGGTGAATCGACCGGTATTTTCATTTTACCCCCTTCACGACAGGCACTTGAAGAGCGTCTAAAAGGTCGAGGTCAGGACAGCGATGAGATTATTGCCCGTCGTATGCGCGATGCGGTAAGTGAAATTGGACATTTTGCTGAATTTGATTTTTTGGTCGTAAATGACGATTTTGGTGTCGCTTTAGAGGAATTATTGGCCATTTTCACCGCTGGAAGGCTAAAACGTGAGAAAAAACAGCTACAAATCGCCAATATGATCGCTGATCTGCTGGCGTGAAGGCACTGATTTAAGTACAATCCTCCGTCCGCTGCCTCATTACGGGTGGTTAATTGAATATCTTTTGGAGAAGAGCATGGCGCGCGTTACTGTAGAAGACTGTCTTGAGAATGTAGATAACCGTTTTGACTTAGTCATGGTTGCTACTCGTCGAGCGCGTCAATTGACTAACGGCAAAGAAGCCTTAGTTGACATCGAAAAAGACAAACCAACTGTTGTTGCTTTACGTGAAATTGCGGAAGGCCTGATTAGTAACGATATTATGGATAAGATCGAAGCTGATGCCAGTGCTGCTGCAGAAGCCGCTGCACTTGAAGCTGAAGCGAACATGGATGCTGAATTCCCTTCTCCTACTGAATAACCTCGTAGCTCTTTACACACCGCGCTTCTCCCCACACAATAGTTACTATTGATGGGTGTTCCTCAAAAGGAGGCGAAGGTGTTTCTGATTAGTGATCTGTGTGAGATGCTCGAAGAGTATCTGGAACATGATCAAGTCAAGGAAGTCTATAACGCCTATCTTTATGGAGCGGAAGCTCACAAGGGTCAACATCGCCTGTCTGGCGAACCCTATATCTATCACCCAATTGCAGTTGCCCAAATCCTTGCTGAACAGCGCATGGATCATAAAACCATCATTGCTGCGATTTTGCATGATGTCATTGAAGACACGCCAACCATAAAAGAAAATATTAGTGAGATGTTTGGTGAAGATATTGCTGAGCTGGTTGATGGGGTCAGTAAGCTGACCCAGATTCAATTTGAAACCAAAGCGGAACAGCAAGCAGAAAATATTCGTAAAATGATGTTGGCGATGACACGTGATATTCGTGTCATTTTAATCAAGTTAGCAGATCGTTTGCATAACATGCGCACCTTGGGTCATATGCGACCGGATAAAAAGCGCCGTATCGCGCGTGAAACACTCGATATTTATGTGCCGATAGCCAGTCGTCTGGGTATGAACACATTACGTATAGAGTTAGAAGAACTGGGTTTTAAATCAATGTACCCAATGCGCTATGCAGTTTTGTCAGAAGCATTAAAAAAAGCGCGCGGTAATCGTAAAGAAATTGTTAGTAAAATTGAAACAGCGATTAAGCAACGTTTATTTCAGGAAGATTTAATTGGTGATGTGATAGGGCGTGAGAAGCATCTTTATAGTATTTATGAAAAAATTAAAACACGTGTTTCATCGTTGTCAGAAGTATTTGATGTTTACGCGTTTCGTATTGTGGTCGATTCCGTTGATGGTTGTTACCGTACATTAGGCGTTGTACATAATCTTTATAAACCAGTACCTGGTAAATTTAAGGATTACATTGCGATCCCCAAGACAAACGGCTATCAATCATTGCACACTGTTTTGTTTGGTCCCTATGGTGTACCGATTGAAGTGCAGATCCGTACTCGTGAAATGCATACAGTTGCTGAAAATGGCATTGCCGCACACTGGCGTTATAAAACAGGTGATGCGGTAGGTTCAACAGATCATGTTCGTGCTCGTGAGTGGCTACGAAACATTCTTGAAATGCAAAAAAGTGCTGGTGATTCACTTGAGTTTATTGAGAACCTCAAGATTGATTTGTTTCCAGATGAAATTTATGTTTTTACACCAAAAGGTAAAATCATGGAAATGCCACGTGGCGCGACCGCAGTTGATTTTGCCTATGCGGTGCATACGGATATTGGTAATTCTTGTGTGGCAGTTAAAATAGATCGCCGTTTAGCACCATTGCGTACACCGCTTTGGAACGGTCAGCATGTTGAAATTATTACCGCGCCAAATGCACGGCCTAATCCAGCTTGGTTAAATTTTGTAATTACTGCTAAAGCGCGTTCAAATATTCGTCATTTCCTAAAAAATATTCAGCATGATGAAGCTGTGCAATTAGGACAGCGACTAATGGATAAAGCCTTAGCTGTTTTTAATACGACATATGATGAAATTCCTAAACGTCGTATGAATAAATTACTTAAACAATACGGATTTAAAAAGCCTGAAGATTTATTAGCTGATGTTGGCTTGGGGTCACGTATGGCGCAATTAGTTGCACGTGCCTTAGTGCCAGAAGAAACGGCGATGAATGAAAGCTCAGCAGGCGAACCGGGATCGCCAACACTGATAATCAAAGGTACCGAAGGGATATTGGTGAACTTTGCCAAGTGTTGTCATCCTATTCCAGGCGATTCGATCGTTGGGTTCTTAAGTTCAGGTCGCGGTATCGTGGTGCACCATGAAACATGTAAGAATGTAGGTGATTTTCGTAAGCATCCTGAAAAATGGATTGATGTACAATGGGAAGATGAAATTGAAGGTGAATTTCAAGTTGCTTTACGTGTGGATGTGTCGAATCAACGCGGTTCTCTTGCAACGATTGCTGCAGCAATCGCAGATAAAGGCGCCAATATTGAAAATGTTGAGATGGAAGAGCGTGAAGGTAAATATAGTACCATGAACTTTATTTTAAGCGTAAAAGACCGACATCATCTTGCGCAAATTATGCGCCATATTCGTGCAAATAAAAAAGTTATGCGTATTGTACGCAAATAAAAATAATTAAAAATCAGGAGACCAGTATGGCACGCGAAATTATTTCTACAGAAAATGCACCTCAAGCGATAGGTACATACTCACAAGCGGTAAAAGTGGATAATACAGTGTACCTATCTGGTCAGATTCCATTAATTCCTGAATCCATGGAATTAGTAGACGGTGATATCGAAGCACAAATCGTACAAGTATTCGAAAATTTACAGGCAGTCACTGATGCGGCGGGCGGTGATTTCACACACGTTGTTAAATTAAATGTTTTTTTAACTGACCTTGCAAATTTCCCTATAGTAAATGAAGTGATGGCACGTTATTTCACCGAACCCTATCCTGCTCGTGCGGCGATTGGTGTAGCTGCGTTACCTAAAGCAGCTGAAGTAGAAATGGATGCTGTGTTAGTCATCGAATAATAAGACATTGTAATGAGCGCCGATCCGGCTTCACTTTCAGTTATTACATTACGCGGCGTTGGTAGTAAAGTTGCTGAGAAATTGGCGCGTCTTAATATCTATACATTACAAGATGTTTTATTTCATCTGCCTTTCCGCTACGAAGATAGAACCCGTGTTGTGCCTATTGGCAGCCTGCGTCCAGGTGATGCTGCCGTCATACAAGGAGAGGTACTGTTAACCGAAATTAAATTTGGTCGACGCAGAAGTTTGTTGTCACGTATTAGTGATGGCACTGGAACAGTAACCTTACGTTTTTTTCATTTTAATGCAGCGCAGAAAGCCAGCCTTGAACGTGGTGCGGTTGTAAGGTGTTTTGGTGAAGCACGCAAAGGTGCTTCAACACTGGAGCTGATTCATCCAGAATATAAAATTGTTGGCGCAGATTTTAAGAATGAAGTAGAAGAATATTTAACCCCTGTTTATTCAACTACTGATGGTGTTCATCAACTTAAATTACGTGATCTAACTGATCAGGCTTTAAACTGTGTTGATGACTTGCATGAATGGTTACCCGATGACCTATTAAACAAATTAGATCTACCTAATTTAACAGATGCGATTCGTTGTTTGCATCGCCCCCCCACTGATATTTCAGTACACGAATTAACTGACTCGCGACACCCTACTCAGCAACGCTTGGCATTTGAAGAATTATTGGCACAACATTTAAGTATGCGTCAATTGCGAGAGCGAATGCAGTCACATCATGCTCCTGTATTAAACGTAGCAGGAGAATTTCAGCAACAATTTTTAGGTTCTTTGGGCTTCTCTTTAACAGGAGCACAGCAACGAGTAGTGAATGAAATCCAACAAGACTTACAACGTGCAATACCGATGCAACGTTTGGTACAAGGTGATGTGGGTTCGGGTAAAACTGCTGTTGCTGCTTGCGCAGTATTAACGGCAATTGAAGCGGGCTATCAGGTAGCAATGATGGCACCAACAGAACTATTAGCGGAACAACATTACAAAAACTTCATGCAATGGCTTGAGCCAATGGACATTAATGTCGCTTGGTTATCGGGCAGTCTTAAAACTAAACCACGCAGAGAATCACTCGCGAGTATTGAAAATGGTTCTGCTCAGTTGGTAGTAGGTACACACGCCTTATTTCAAGATGAAGTTATTTTTTCAAAATTGGGTTTAGTTATTATCGATGAGCAACACCGTTTTGGTGTACACCAACGTTTAGCTTTGCGTGAAAAAGGCAGTAGTGAGGGCGGTCATCCGCACCAATTAATTATGACAGCAACACCTATCCCAAGAACCTTAGCAATGACATTTTATGCCGATTTAGATAGCTCGGTGATTGATGAAATGCCGCCAGGGCGTACGCCAGTAACAACGGTGGTAATCCCCGACAGCCGCCGTAATGAAGTCGTGCAGCGTGTTGAACAAGCCTGCAAATCAGGACGGCAAGTTTATTGGGTGTGCACATTAATTGAAGAATCAGAAGCGCTGCAATGTGAAGCGGCAGAAGATACGGCCAAGGCACTTGCCGAGGCATTACCAAACCTACGCGTTATGCTGGTACACGGACGCATGAAAGCCGCAGAGAAAGAAGCGGCGATGATCGACTTTAAAGAAGGTAAGGTCGATTTGCTGGTAGCGACGACAGTGATTGAAGTTGGCGTGGATGTACCTAATGCCAGTTTAATGGTCATTGAGAATGCTGAACGGTTTGGTTTGGCGCAGTTACATCAACTTCGTGGCCGAGTAGGGCGTGGCAGTCATGAAAGTAGTTGCGTGTTGCTGTATAAAAATCCACTTTCGCGTAAAGCGCGAGATCGGCTGGCAGTGATGCGTGAAACAACCGATGGTTTTGAAATTGCTCGACATGATTTAGAACAACGTGGTCCGGGTGAAGTATTAGGCACACGGCAAACCGGTTTGGCGGAAATGCGTATTGCGGATTTGTTGCGTGATCAGGATTTATTACCATTGGTTGAACAGACTGCGACTGAATTATTTGAGCATTGGCCAGAGCATGTTGAGCCGTTGGTGCGGCGTTGGGTTGGGGATGCAACTCGGTATGGCGATGTTTAGTTAAGTGTGGTTCGCACTGCTGCTGGCTCAGGGAATCTCACATTGTTCGATTCAATTGCCCTGAACCTCCGGTTAGGGTACTCATGATGAAACTCGTAGAGATTCTTTGAGCAGCCATCAGCTAAATGCTGACATCATTGCTGATGATTCAAGATTAATTACCTTTGTTTTATTTAATTAGGTTCCATAATTAGGTTCCAGAGACCTATTTTTCTCATTGCTGATGATTTTAGGCTAACTACCTTTGTTTAGGGAGCGGGTATCTGTTGTTGTGCAGCGCCGAATTACAAGCGTCT
>JALTKP010000197.1 GCA_027078075.1 Gammaproteobacteria bacterium
TTAGCTTAAATGAAGGTCGTTCAAAAAGAACGCTTGATGAAGGCTTGAAAACCAAAAGCAAAGGGTTCCTGTCATCAACCATTAAAACCCGACGGAATAAAATCAGTGAAGATAATTCATCAGGCTCAGTCATCAGTGCAGAACAAGTAACGATTCAGTCAGGTAATAATATTAACATTGTCGCAAGTGATGTGGTTGCCAGCAATAATGTGGATATTACGGCACAAGGTAAAGTAAACATTCGTGAAGCGTTGGACACACGCCTTGAGTTAAACCTGCGTGAAAAGAAAAAGAGCGGTATTTTTAGTTCGAGTGGATTTGGTCTTACTATAGGAACACAACAACTTAATACAGATACACGTGTTCAAGTGGCAAGTGCATCAGGAAGCACACTAGGCAGCACTGACGGTAACGTCAGTGTATCGGCTTCGGATTATTTTAGACAAACAGCCAGTAAGATCGTGGCAGCTAAAGGCGATGTTTCTATTCAGGCGAAAGACATTCGTATTGAATCGGCTGAAAATATCGCAGAGACAGTGACAGAAACAAAGTTTAAGCAGTCGGGCTTAAGTGTTTCGATCAGCAACCCGGTTTTATCTTCATTACAAACAATCAAGCGCGTTAATACGGCAAGAAAGCGTATTAAAGATAGTCGGCTTAAAAAACTGGCAACTACAACAAAGGTGCTTTCTGTGTTAGGCGCTTATGATGCGATTGATGCACGGTTGGATAAAGTCGCACGTGACGCCATTGATAATGGCAATGAAGCAGCAAAAGACACCAACACAGGAAATGAAGCGAAAGACAATGCGGCAGACACCTCAACACTGGTCGATAAGGTAGGGGGCATTAATCTGAATATCAGTCTGGGCAGTTCAAAAAGACAGAGTAAATCGACTCAAACCAATGTCACCGCAGCAAGTAGTACGGTGAGCGCGGGCAATAATGTTATTTTAAATGCAACAGGTGACCATGGGGATATAGCCGTTAAAGGTAGTCACGTTAGCGCCATTAATAATATCGTATTACAGGCGCAGCAGAATATTGATCTCGTTGCAGCAAGAAACAGAGCAACATTGAAAAGTAAAAATTCTTCAAGCAGCTCAAGTGTTGGTGGAAGTATTGGTACGAATGGCCCATCGTTAAATGCCAGTATCAGTAAGGGGAGAGGTTATTCGAACGGAGACGATATTACTTTTACTAGTACTCGTTTACGTGCAGGTAAAGGCGTCGGATTAATATCGGGGCAAGATACGCAGTTAACAGGTGCCGTTATTGATGCAGAGCAAGTAGTCGTCAACGTGGGCGGTGATTTAACGATTGCCAGCTTACAGGAAACAAGTACCTATCAATCAAAACAGGCAACCAAGGGTCTATCAGCAAGTGTTTCGATAGGGTCAGGTATTGTTTCTGGCAGTGTTAATTCGAACCAAAGTAAAGTAAATGCTGATTTTATCAGCGTAATAGAGCAGTCAGGAATTCTTGCTGGCGATGAAGGTTTCCAGATAAACGTACAAGGTAACACCAACTTGGTCGGTGCCATTGTTGCCAGTTCAGAACAAGCCGAGCAAGTGGGTAAAAATAAATTCATAACAGGCACATTGGTAACATCTGATCTTGAAAACAACGAAGAAGTAACCGCATCACAAACAGGTTTGAGCCTAAGCTCAGGGAAATTAGGAAAATATAAAATTGCTAAAGCCATTATTTCGAATTTCGCCACGAATACGGATCTCGCTTCAGAACAACAAAGCACCACATTAAGTAGTATCGGTACTGAAAACATTCAAATAACTGATGAAGAACAGCAACAGTCACTAACAGGTGAAACGGCTGAGGCAACAATCGCTAGTTTGAATAAAGATGTTACAACCGGTAATAAAGACAGAAATGCATTAGTTAAAACCGATGCCAAACAACTAGAAATAGAATTGCAGGCAACAAAAACGATAAAAGAAGAATTTTCGAAACAAGTCGTCGCGATAACAGATGATGCTTATAAAACATTATTTCTGCGGAAACCAAAATTTTACAAAGTGACTTGCCCCGCAGGAGAAAACTGTACCAAGAATCCGCAACGTGCAATTACAACATTAGTTACAGCTGAAGAAGTAGCTAAGAATGGTAGCAAGGAAACAGTGATTGCCGTGAATGGGATCTTTAATGGTTTGGAAAGGGCTGGGGAGTTGGCTTATCAGAATGCAGCTATAAAAAATGGTAAGGATGTAGATGGGAATGGAGTATCGATGAAACCAGATACTATATATTTACTTCATTATGTACCAGCAAATGGCTTAATAGCAGAACTTGTTACTACTGGGTATGAAAAACTGTTAAATCAGTCTGATTATGAAACGGGTAAAGCATTAGGCTATAGCAATGTGGATATTGCTTATGCTGAGGTGCTAAGGGCAAGAGGGAATAAAGAGGTAGAATCCCTGGCACATAGTCGCGGAACACAGGTGCAGGCGAATGCATTTAAGATTTTAGGTAATCAGGTGGATGAAAATGGTAAAACATATGAAAACAGTAAATTAACAGTGCGTTCTGTCGGACCTGCAACTAATATTGCTGAACTGGCAGCAGCGGCTAGAGCTTTAAAGGTTAAAGGGAAGAATATAAGAGCATCTGTTTATAGTAATGACGTTGTTTCAGCATTGTTCGCAGGTATAGATAGTACATTATCAGTTGGTGAGTTGTTACCTGGGTTGCTTGGGACTATTAAAAAACCAAATAGTGCCCATAGTTGCTATAGTACGGGCGACACAGGATGTAAAGAAGTTGAGTTCCCATTAACAAATGGACCTAAACTGGCACCAGAAGTAGATACGTCAAAGTTAATTCGGTTTGAAAATGGTAAAATAAAACAAAAAATAAGGATTGAGTGAAAGAAGGAGTTTACGTTGCAATTTAATATCATAAAGAATGTTTATTACATCATTGTAATTGCAATATCATTTTTTTTACCAGCGTGCAGTAATGCCATACAGCAGATAGTAGAAAAAAATCGAGAAGAGTATTTGTTGCATAACCCTGGAGCACTAGACCCGAAAATAGGTAGTGATGTTAGATATGTAACACATACATTTAAATTTCTAGAAAAACACAAAGTAAGTCACGACTGGCCAATAGGAATGGATGCCTGTGGTTATTCAATAATAGAAATACCAGAGTCACAACAAGATGGATATTGGTACGGTTCCTATCGTCGTCTAGGCGATATTTTTGAATATAAAGGAAGTACATTACAGGAAGTCAGAGTTAATGGTTATCCCGAACGGAGTTATGATGCAAGTTTTATGTCGTTAGATAATTACGTTAAAACATGGAAGAAGGTTGATGAGTTGGGTGTTGAACGAACGTATGGTTATGATCCAATCTGCGAACAGGCTCTTGTCGGAGCTAGCCTTTCTATTTCAGTCTATTTATATTCGGGTAAACCGAAATGGTTAGAGAAGTATACGGCGAGGAGACCTGCTGGCAGTAAAGAAAAATATTTTTTTAAAAAGAAGTTTGCGGGGAGAGACTGGCTGGTTAGAAAGAAAAAACTTAAGAAAAAATTAAGCAATGGTGGCGTTCCAGCGGTTGAGCAATGGTTCACGCCGGTGGCTGATACAGGTTATTACTATTCATTTGAATTTTTTTCAGATGCTGATTCACCAACAGATGTTCACACATACGAGGTGATGAGGAAGGTTTTCAGACATTTACTTGAATCATTGAAAATAGAGCGTCTAAATAAAAAAGAAGCCATGCAGGTACAAGTTAAGGTTAAAAAACTCATACAGAATATCGAGAAGTATGCGATCGGTAAATAATATCGTTTTTTATGATTGCTAGTGACCCAATATTTTAAAATTTGATTTGATAGCATAGGGGTTAGCTGTTTTTAGTATAGCATCAACAAGGTTAATTAGACTGGCAATTATAATTGTATTGTTGCAATTATCAGGCTGTGGTCTTAATAGAATAGATGATTACATTTTAAAGAATCCTGGCGCATTTGATCCTAAAATACCAGATAATGCGCAATACGTAACGCATCAGTTTAATTTCCTTGCTCAATATAGAGTGAGCCATGAATGGCCTTATGGGTTTGATATTTGCAAATATACAATAATTGAACTGCCAGATGATCAGCAGGATGGAACATGGTATGGATCATACAATAGATT
>JALTKP010000198.1 GCA_027078075.1 Gammaproteobacteria bacterium
CTCTGGCATATTTACCGCTGTTACCAATACTCACCCCGTTGGTTGCAAAGAAGTTTTGTCAACGACTCGGTGGCAATATGCGTCTTACCGTGAGTGGTGGTGCAGCACTGCCCTTTGAAGTCGCACGGGTTATGATCGGCCTGGGGCTCAACCTGACACAGGGATACGGGATGACGGAAACCAGCCCGGTTATTTGTTCAAACCCTCTTGATGATAATGACCCAAGCAGCGTCGGTGTCCCGCTTAAAAATATTCAAGTCCGCATTGGCGATCACGATGAACTGCAGGTCAAGACACCCGGAATGATGCTGGGCTATTGGAATAACCATGCAGCCACCGCTGAAGTCATTAGTGCCGATGGCTGGGTACACACCGGCGATCAAGTTCGTATCGACAACGAACATATTTTTATCACCGGTAGGCTTAAAGATATTCTGATTTTATCTAACGGTGAAAAAGTACCACCAAGTGACATGGAAACTGCAATAGTGATCGATCCACTGTTTGAGCAGGTACTTGTCGTTGGTGAAGGACAATGTTTTCTTAGTGCCCTGGTTGTATTGAATCCTGAAGAATGGATTAAGCTGGCGAATCATTTTGTCATCGATCCCTATAACAAGGAAAGTCTTAATGACTCACGTGTCCATAGTCATATTATTAATATTATGAGAAAAGCTCTGCATGAATTCCCGGGTTATGCAAAAATTCGCCGCGTTGCTCCGACACTGGAGTCGTGGACTGTAGAAAATGATTTAATGACCCCAACAATGAAAATCAAACGAAACAAAGTCATTGCGCTTAATGAAGACATTATTAAAGACATCTACGCCTAGTGAGAATATAAATAAAAATGCCACTAACAGAAGAACAATGTTTTGAAATTGCTATTGCACTGGTAAAGCAACATAACAAGGAAGATTTACTAACGACCTTTCAGGAGATCCTGAACCAGCTATTCAAAACCTCTGAAATAGCCCTGTATAACATCATTGACAATACTGTTGTTCCTGACACAACTAAAAACAGGGCACAAATAGAACAATGTCTTGTTTCACATAAAACTGTCTTTGACCAACAAAATTCCTTGTTTGTCTTGCCCATTAGAACACTGGGTAAAACCAATTCTATTATTACTATACAAGACAAGGTGTTAAACCAGCACATCAATCTACTTGAGCAACTGGTGCAACTGTTTAACAACCAACAACTGTTACTTGATAACAACAACCATGATGCTTTAACTGGTTTGTTAAATCGCTATGCCTTTGAAACACGCATTAGCCATATTATTGATAGTTACCAGCGGCGTGAAGCTGAAAACAAACCTCAATACTGCTTTGCTATTCTTGATATAGATTTATTTAAAAATGTTAATGATAACTTTGGTCATCTTTATGGTGATGAAGTTCTGATATTATTTGCAAATATAATGGAAACCACCTTTCGTCACGATGATATGCTTTTCCGCTATGGTGGTGAAGAGTTTTCTGTGTTACTTAAAGATATTAATCTTGATAACGCCATTTCGGTACTTGATCGTTTCCGGAAAAATGTTGCGCAATATGATTTTCCTCAAGTCGGTCGTATTACGGTTAGTCTTGGCGTTACCGAGATAACCACTGGTGTCAGCCGGGTTGATATTATTAGCCGGGCTGATCAGGCACTTTATTATTCAAAACAACATGGTCGCAATCAGGTGAACTGTTTTGAAACTCTTCTGTCCACTGGTGCGCTAGTGGAACAAGAAGCTAATATTGAAGATATTGAATTATTCTAAAATCATGTTCTATAAGGAAGCTTGTTATGCGCTTTATTAAAATATTGCTCAGCCTCATTGCTATTATTATTGCCATTGCAATTGCTGCACCGTTCTTCCTCGAACCGAATGATTTCAAAGATCAAATTTCAAGCGTTGTTGAAGATGCAACCGGCAGAAAACTCCAAATACAAGGCGATCTGGATATCAGTATCTTTCCGTGGCTCGGATTAAAAACAGGAAAATTAAACCTGGGAAATCGTTCAGGCTTTGAAGGTAAATCTTTTGCGACCATTGACTCTGCGCAAATACGTGTAAAACTCGTTCCATTATTAAGCAATAAAATAGAAATGGATTCTCTGCAACTTAACGGTCTTAATCTTAATCTTCAGCAACTGAAAAATGGTAAAAATAACTGGTCTGACCTCACTGCCAAATCTGGCAAAAACAACCACGAGAAAACAACGACAGGCACAGCCCCTAAAATAGCGGCTATTGCTATTGGTGGCATTACAATTAAAGACGCCACGATTCGTTTTCGTGATGCCAATACAAAACAAGACTTAAAACTTACACAGCTAAACCTGCAAACCGGTCCACTTGAATTAGGTGCAGCCGTAGATATTTCACTGGCAACTCAACTTTCGGCACAGCAACCGAAGCTTCAGGGAAGCGTTGAAATCATAACCGAGTTCAAAGCCAACCCATTTGATGGTACCTATCAACTTAATAACAGTCGTATTACTACTAACCTGAAAGGTAAAACACTCCCCGCCGGTGAACTTAAAGGAACATTAAAGGCGACCATTGCTGCAAACCTTATTAAACAGACGCTTCAATTATCCAAATTAAACCTGAGCAGTGACCCGCTCAATATCTCTGGTGACATGAATGTTTCTAAAATATTTTCCAGCAACCCTGCAATCTCCGGGCTACTGGATGTCGCTGCATTTAACCCCAAAGATCTTTTCAAAAAACTCAAGATCGATATTCCGGCAATGGCTGATGACAAAGCCATGACACGCGCGTCATTTAATACAAACATCAGCGGCAGCCTGCAAAAAATCAATTTAAGCAAGCTTAAATTAATTCTTGATGATAGTTTGATTCAGGGAACGTTCAGTCTCATCACTAAAAAACATCCCTCGGTAACTTATAATCTGTCTCTAGACCAGATTGATCTTGACCGTTACTTACCCCCGGCAGCAACACAAGTCAGCCGCTTTAGCCTCATACCTGTTGCTATCGCCGCAACCACGCCAGCACCTCTGTTTCCTGTTGATTTATTACGCAGCTTCGATATGGCAGGCGATATTAACGCCGCACAGTTGATTATGAACCGCTTAAAAATTGAAAATATTGCGATTAAACTAAATCAACAACGTGGCTTTCTGAAAATAGAACCCATTAAAGGACTTGCTTATAACGGCAATTATCTGGGGCACATTCGTATTGATGCACGTAAACAACATGGCAACACCCCTGTTATATC
The DNA here is from genome assembly GCA_027078075.1 of Gammaproteobacteria bacterium. Classification (GTDB taxonomy): domain Bacteria; phylum Pseudomonadota; class Gammaproteobacteria; order AKS1; family AKS1; genus Sulfuriflexus. Next base: position 3,249 of record JALTKP010000198.1, read on the forward strand.
TGCCAATGAACAGCTTAGTAATGTCAATATTGGACCGGTTATTCAGACAATCACCGGCAAAGATGCGCTCACTGGCAAAGGCAATGTATCGGCTGTACTAACAACTCGTGGTCAGTCTATCCGCGCATTAAAACAAACACTCAATGGTGAAATTAAAATTTCTTTGGCTGATGGTGTTCTTAAAGGCATTGATATTGTCAACGTGATTAAAGACACCTACGCCAAATACAAAAACCAGCGAGCCACCACCAGCACCGGCACCGGCACCGGCAAGCAGGAAACCCCTTTCACCAATATGAAGGTCAGCTTTCAGGTTCGCAACGGTATTATGAATAGCAATGACCTTATTATTGACTCTGCCTTACCCCGCGTAAAAGGCAAAGGAACAATAAACCTTAATAACAACACTATTGATTACACATTAAGAACTTCTCTTGATAAATCAATTGTTGAATTAGTTGGAATGAGAAAAGAACTTGTCGGGGTCCCACTTAGAATTAATTTAAACGGTAATTTAGCCAGTCCTTCCTATAATGTAGACTGGCTCCGTACCATAGGTCGCGTTTTGGAAAAGACCCAGAAAAAGAAATTACTCGATTCTCTTTTTGGTAAGAAAAAGAAAAAATCCTCGACCACTGCACCTGCAACAACGCAAACGGCTCCTGCCAAGACTGAAACAGCGGCTGAACGAAAAAAACGTAAAAAACGCGAAAAGAAAGAAAAAATAAAAAATCTTCTGAAGGGTCTGTTTTAATACATGCGTATACTCAACATCACCCTGTTAACCGGTCTGCTATGCCTCGTTAGTAATATTGGTTCTGCTGGTGACATTATTGAGGCTACTGTTACCAGTCAGGATAAACGTTACTTTATAAACCTTGAAGTTGTCATTAATGCCGATGCCAATCGTGTTTATAACATTCTTACCGATTACAATAACCTTAGCCGAATTAGTGACAGTATTACTGAAAGTAATCTGATTTACTCTCTTTCTGATAATGATCATCGCGTAAAGGTTAGCACCAAAGCTTGTGTTACTTTTTTCTGTAAAACCATTGTACAGGTTCAGGATGTAGAGCAGTTACCGGGTAATGTCATTATTACAACAAGTATACCGACAAAAAGTGATGTTGATTATGCCCATTCGCGCTGGAAAGTCACCGAAGAAGATGGTCTTGCGCATATCAGTTTTAATTCCGATCTAAAACCTTCTTTTTGGGTTCCACCTTTAATTGGTCCACCGTTAATTGAACGTGCATTACGCAATGAAGCGCTTGCTATTATTGATGGTCTGGAAACACTCGCACAACAACGATGAAACCCGGAAATTTCTCAAGCTCGTTACTGCGCTGGCATGATGCACACGGTCGCCATGATTTACCCTGGCAAAGTAACATGACGGCATATCGTATCTGGGTCTCCGAGATCATGTTACAACAAACGCAAGTTGCTACGGTTATCCCCTACTATCAACGCTTCATGCAACAATTTGCAGATATTGAGTCGCTGGCAAAAGCGGATATCGATCTTGTTTTACATCTCTGGACGGGGCTGGGTTATTACGCGCGTGCTCGTAATCTGCATAAAGCCGCAAACATCATCTGTCACGACTATGCAGGTCAGTTTCCCGAGACACTTGATGCGGTTATCGCCTTGCCGGGGATCGGGCGCTCGACTGCTGCGGCTATTCTCGCCTTGAGTGATAACCAACATCACGCCATTCTGGATGGCAATGTTAAACGTGTTCTTACGCGATTCTTTGCTATTGATGGCTGGCCAGGCAAACCTGAGGTTGAAAGATTATTGTGGCAACACGCTGAAAACTTAACCCCGATAGAAAATACCGCACAATATACCCAGGCGATTATGGATCTGGGTGCGACTGTTTGTACGCGGACAAACGCAAAATGCCATCAATGCCCTTTACTCCAGCATTGCCGTGCCTATGCAAATGACCGTGTTACCAACTACCCCACCTCAAAGCCTAAAAAAACGATCCCTGTCAAAAAAACCATTATGTTGTTACTGCGTAATAAAGACAATCAGGTACTGCTGCAGCAACGCCCGCCAAGCGGGATCTGGGGGGGATTGTGGAGTTTACCCGAGGCGCAATGTGATACCACGCAAAAGGCGCTTTGCGCCTGGAGTCAAAACGAGCTCAAACTCACTATTAATGACATTACTATTGCTCAACCACTACGCCATACCTTTAGTCACTTTCACCTGGATATAACCCCTGTCTACGCAAGTGTAATCAATGAATCTTCTGCAATAATGGAACAAGCCGACACAGTCTGGTATAACACTTGCAAACCCGATGCACGCGGCCTGGCGGCACCGGTAAAGAAACTGCTTGATACACATAATGATGTAATGACTGGAGTAATAACATGACAAAAATGGTGAACTGTGTCGTTCTTGGCGAAGAAGCGGAAGCGCTTGCAAAGCCCCCTTACCCCGGTGAATTAGGTCAACGTATTTTTGAAAACGTCTCAAAAGAAGGTTGGAAAAAATGGCTGGGGCAACAAACTATTTTGATTAACGAGCATCGCATTAATGTTGTTGATCCCAAGGGACGTGAATTTTTAGAAGAACAAATGCAACGCTTCTTTTTCGGTGATGGCGGCGACACTCCCGAAGGATTTACACCGGTCGAAAAGTAACCCTGATCAAGCTTCGGTAAAAATCATGCCGCGAGATCCACGCGGCAATAATATAATCTGAATGGCTTGCCCGCTATTCTTATTGCTCATACTTTTTAAGTAAAACGCCTTCGTCTCCACAACAACTCGCGGCACATTGTAACTTTGTATCTAATGTCAGCGCATCGCCTTGTAAATAATCAGCGATGGGTAAATTGCTTTCTGCACAGTCACAGCCCTTGTCATCATAGACATAGCTATTCACCAAGCCAGCCTGCTTTGCGGCTGCATGTGCCTGCCACATAATTTCTGATGGCGTTGCCGGTAAATCTGACAGCTTATAGGCAGGAAAAAATCGCGTGATATGCCAGGGACTATCCGTGCCTAAATTCTCTGCTATCCACTGCGCTATCTCCCGTAACTCTTCAATCGAGTCATTTTTACCCGGAATTATATTCGTCCGTGTTTCTACATGAATACCCAACTGTTTGGCTTTTTTAATCGATCCTAATACCTGTTCCACTTTCGCCGTTGGACAAATTTCATGGTAAAACGCATCACTGAGGCTTTTAATATCAGAACACAACACGTCCACATACGGTGCCATAAGCTCTAGCGCTGCATCGGTCACAAAACTGTTCGACACATAAACGGTGTATAAACCCGCCTGATGGGCAAGCCTGGACACATCAATCACGTATTCAAGCCATACCGCAGGCTCAGAATAGGTAAAGGCAATGCCCTCCACCCCGTGTTTTAATGCGGCAGCAACCAGTTCTTCCGCCGGTACCCACGCCGAGGTTGACTGCCCTTTTGCCAGGTCATCAAGCGCTGAAACACCCCAGGAAATCTCCAGATTATGGCAACCACCGCAACGGAAATTACAACCATAGCTGCCAATTGACATAATCCTGGTTCCCGGCTGGAAATGCTTTACCGGCTTATCTTCAATCATGCCTATATCAATTGCCGAAATAACCCCGTAAGAAAGGTTATAAAGAGTGCCATGTCGATTCACATGTGCCTGACAAAAACCACGTTGACCATGTTTTAACTTGCAATGCCACAAACACAGGTGACAGCTGGTGGTGCCATCGGCATGCTTTTCCTGCAAGGTTGTTTCAACAAGACGGTATGATTGTTTTGGGCTTTCTGACATGCGCTGACTCTGATGTTATTTACTGTGCGTACACGGTATGGGAAGCATTGCCTATAGGCAACCCCTAATCTGTAGGGGCATAACAAAATTGTGGCGGGTATTTTCGCTGATCGCTTGACGATTGGAGGGCAATCGCGTCTAATACGGCGCTCGACCAATAAGGTCGTGTCATTTCAGATGGCCGGATAGCTCAGTCGGTAGAGCAGGGGATTGAAAATCCCCGTGTCGGTGGTTCGATTCCACCTCCGGCCACCATTTGAAACATCAATGCCATAGAAAAACCTTATGGACAAAAACAAAGTAAATCAATGTGTTGAAGCTCTGTGCCAGTCTGGATGTGAAGCTGTGCGCGCAAGCATTACCAGCATGGAAATGGATCTACGTTCTGCGCAGACAGAAGATTTAGATCAACATGAATTTGCTGCTGTGCTCATCGAATTAAAGTCCATTATGTCGGTTTATGACAAAACCGACGCCTAACGAAGCTTTTCATCCAGATATACAGACCAGTCTCTTTGCGGGTCGCCCGACACAAAAAAATGTGGGTTTAGGAGTGAGTCTTTTGTGTTGTAGCGCAAAATATCCATATTGGTATCTGTGATCCTGCCTCCCGCTTCTTCAACAACACATTGTGCTGCTGCTGTGTCCCATTCTGAGGTAGGACCGAGCCGCGGATAAACATCAACAACACCCTCAGCCACAAGGCATGACTTTAACGCACTGCCCATACTGATAATTTCATAATTAGCCAAATTAACCAGAAAAGCGTCCAGTGAAGCACCTCGATGCGAGCGACTACCGGCAACAATCACTTTATCTCGCGCTGGTGAGTGGCAATGAATAGGGGTTCCCTGCCGACCAGGCTCACGCTTAAAGGCACCGGCTCCACTTCGTGCATAATAGGAAGTGCGCATTACCGGGGCATAGACCACACCCAGAACCGCCCTACCATTCTCAATCAGGGCAATATTGACTGAAAATTCACCATTTCGTTTAATAAATTCACGTGTGCCATCAAGCGGGTCAACCAACCAGTAACGCTGCCATGTCTGGCGTTCGGCAAAGGGAATACTCGCTGATTCTTCAGACAAAATCGGGATTTGTGGGGTTAATTGTCGTAACCCGGCATCAATCAGGTGATGTGCTGCCATATCGGCTTCTGTTAACGGCGTTTCATCCTGCTTTTGTTCAATCGCATAATCGGTATCGTAAATCTCAAGGATCTTCTCACCCGCCTGTTCTGCCAGATGAATAATAGCTTCGAGCAACGTGTCGTCAACTTCTGTCACGCAGATTTCTCCTTTTGTAACAGCTCTCTTGTCATAAACAGCGCCGCTATTGTTCTTGCCTCGGTACATTCGGGGTGTATTAACAAGCTCGATAATTCAGATAATTTCCACTCCACGACTTCAAGTTCTTCCGGCTCGTCACCTTCACGCCATTGCGGATAAAGGTCTTGCGCCAGGACCACATGGGTTGTGGCACTCAGGTAGCCGGGCGCAACGGTTAAAGAGGCTAAATGCTCGAGCTTATTTGAGCCATAGCCAATTTCTTCCATAATTTCACGATTAGCGGCGGGGATAATCTGCTCATTATCCTCAATTCTACCTTTTGGGAGTGATAATTCGTAACGATCAACACCCGCCGCATATTCACGAATAAGCAATACCGTGTCATCGTTGAGCATCGGCACTATCAGTACCGCGCCATTACTGGAACCACAGAGACGTTCGTATTGCACCTCTGTACCATTGGAAAAGCGCAAATCCAGCTGCTCTATATGAAACAGACGGCTCTTCGCTATCGTTTGGGTATGTAAAATCTCGGGTTTGTTTGGCATCCCGTTATCAATCGCCTTTCTAATGCGAGCACTACTTCGCCTTGAGTTCAGCTATTCTAGCATTAGATTGACGTTTAGCGACCGGATCACCGATAACCAGGTCATGAAAACGAATATCCGTGCTCAGACGACCTTCGAACCAGGCTTCGAAATGAATCGCCCCATCCGTTCGCCATACTTTAAACCCATCTTGTGCTGGCGGTGTTGTATCGTAAAAACGCAGGCGTTTAGCGTTAATTTCAACATCCATCGTTACCCGCATGGGGTAATAGCCATCAAAAAAACGACGCATAAAGGGACCACTACGCAAGCTATAGGTACCGTCACCATTATAAACAAATGATCGTGTTTCCGCGGTAACGCACAAGACAGCCTCTCTACCAATATCTTCCAATTGCACAGAGTTTTCTTCTATCCAGGCTTTGCCAATATTTTTACTGCGTGAAACAGTGAGATTGCGAGATCGTGTCTTACTAAAGAGTATTTGCGCCAAAGGCACAACATCCAGATTACGATGGCACTGCTCAATGGTCACCCAGCCATCTTCCAGACTGCTGTCGGTAATAATCATCTTATTATGGTGATGATGAACACCGGTATTATTGGCTTTTTTAACAAAGGCTAGCTCACCTTCATTAACCTCATCTATCGCCAGCGTGTCGCTATCGTCAAATAGCCACTCTTCCATTTCTTCAGGGGTAAGTTGCTGTGAATAACTATTCGGGCTTAACCCAAATAAAAACAAGGATATGGTAAAGACGACTAATGTAGATCTAGACATAGTGACACCTCCTTTTAACCCCGGATCCGGGCAGTCCATACTTCTAAATATAGTCGATAAATCAGCAAACGACAGATTCCTCTGTTAAAGTATGTCGGCAACTGAATCAACAACATAAGAGCTATGATTAACTGGAATAAAATCTCAAGCGTTTTTCTCGACATGGATGGCACCTTGCTGGATTTGCATTTCGATAACCATTTCTGGCGCGAACACGTCCCTATGCGCTACGCTGAATACCACGGGCTTAAGATAGATGCCGCGAGAGAACATTTATTCCCTTTATTTCAATCTGTCGAAGGAACCATGGAATGGTATTGTGTTGATTACTGGAGCCAACAACTGAGTATGGATATTGCTGAACTAAAACGTGAAGTTGACCACCTGATCAGTGTTCACCCGCATGTCATCGACTTTCTCGTGGCAACAAAAAGAGCCCAGAAACGAGTCGTCCTGGTCACTAATGCGCACAGCAAAAGTCTTGAATTAAAAATGCAATCAACCCAACTTGCCGATCATTTCGACGCCATTATTTGCGCACATGATATTGGGATCCCCAAAGAAGAACCGATGTTCTGGGAAAAACTACAATTAACTGAAGCCTTCGACAAATCAACGACACTGTTGGTTGATGACAGTTTGCCCGTACTGCGTTCGGCAAAACAATATGGTATTGCGCATCTACTGGCTGTCTATCAACCTGATACGCAAGCACCAATAAAAGACGTAGAAGAATTTACTGCTATTCATCATTTCAGTGACATCATGCCGTAACGAATATTATGCTTATTAAAGATCTCAGCAATATCTTAATGCCACCATCATTCAAAGATGATGAGGACTATAAAGCGGGTTTTGTTCGAGTTGCTATAGGTATTTTCATGAGCCTCTATCTCGGCATCGGCACCATGCTGGGGTATTTTACGATTTCAACGTATGGCTTCACGATCATGTTGTCATCGTTCATGATTTATTCAATTGTCGTTTTTATCTGGATACTTAAAAAACCCGGCAATATTCCCAGACGCTATATTGTCATTTTTATTGATATTTTATTTACCACAATCTCCAGCATGATAGTGGGTATGTCAGATAGTCCCTTCTATCTTATTTATATTCTTATCTTTATCAGTCAGGGTGGGCGGTTTGGTCGCCCTTATTTATTTGCTGCGGCATTAATGAGCTGGATATCTTATATATTTCTTTGTTTCATTGATCCTGATTTTTATGAACATGCATTAGAAAGTTCTTTTAAAGCCATTGCACTGGTTGTGCTACCTATCTATCTGGATGCCATGTTAAGAACCATTCAACGTGCCAAGAAAGCTGCTGATGATGCCAATGCCTCAAAAAGTCGCTTTCTTGCCACCATGAGTCATGAAATACGCACCCCAATGAGCGGTGCTGTTGGCATGATTAATTTACTTAAAACAACCGATCTCAACGACGAACAACAAATATACGTTGATGGGCTGTCGACCTCTACCCGTCGTTTACACATGTTGATTAATGACATACTTGATTTTTCTAAAATCGAGGCGGGGAAACTTACGCTTGAAGAAAGACCTTATCATCTTGAAGATGAAATGAAAGAAATTGACATTATGCTGGGACCTATGGCGCAGCAAAAAGGCATTAAATTTAGTTATTCCATTTCTGATAACATACCAAAAACCTTACTTGGTGATTCTTTCAGACTCTGCCAGATACTTCTCAACCTTGCCGGCAATGCAATAAAATTTACCGAAGAAGGTGACGTCAAAATAACGGTTACCCAACGCCACAACAATCTTTATTTTGAAGTTTCTGATACCGGTATTGGGATTGAAGAAAAAAGCCTACGTCATATTTTTGATGGCTTTACGCAAGCCGACTCCTCCACGACACGTCAATTTGGTGGCACTGGTCTTGGCACGACCATTGCTCGTGAACTTGTCAAGATTATGCAGGGACAAATTGGTGCCAATAGTGTTTTTGGTGAAGGCAGTACGTTCTGGTTTGAAATACCACTAAAAACCGCAAATATCGCTGAGTTAACAGATGACAATGAACAAGATGATACAACAGCTCACACCCTACCCGAGAGCACCTCTCTCAATGTCCTGTTAGCCGAAGACAGTGAAATAAATATTCTTTTCATGTCTACCATGCTGAAAAAAGCCGGTCATAAAATTGATGTTGTTGGCAACGGACAGCTTGCATACCAGATTCTTTGTGACAATGAATATGACATTGTCTTTATGGATATGCATATGCCGATTATGGATGGTATTGAAGCAACCAGAAAATGGCGCGAAGAAGAATCTACCCGCCCGGGAACCAGAAAAATTCCGATTATTGCACTCACTGCAAATGTTTCTGAAGATGACCGACTACGTTGTTTGCGTTCGGGAATGAATGAATTTTTAAGTAAACCTGTCTCGCCCGAACGTCTGACTGAAATTCTTGATATCTACTGTATTAACAGAGAATCAGAAATCGTCACCTTACCTGACGCATCTGGTTGACCCAGTTGATTAAAGCCTTCCAGCAAACCCGGCACACTGGTGTCTCGAACACCCAGCTTTAGCACGTACTGAAAAGCACCATATCTTGTCATGCTTGCCATTCCCGATAAGGAAATAGCACCCTCCAAATCACTCAGCTGGATATTTAACTGACCAGTATCATTAAGCAATTTCGCCTTAAAATCTCCAAACGGTATATTTTGCGGGGCAAGAAGAGCTGCCTGTTGCCAGTTTATTGTTCCTGCGGCATCAAGAAATTTTTCCTGATCCAGAAAGATCCTGTCTATATTGACAGTAATTGTGCCCGCCAACAAAATATCTTGTTGTGGAAAAAATTGTTGTATCGCAAGCAAATCTATACTGCCATGCGTATTTGTCAGCGCAATAAGGTCAGATGATAAAACCAGCTCACCACCAAGTGATACTGCCGGATCATTCAACTGCCACTGTATTGATGCATCGCCTGTTAACAATGCTAGTGGTGATAATTGCCAATCTATTTTTTCTAATGAAATTTGTTGTAATTGAATCTGTTGTGCATGACCAGACCATATTGAACCGGAAACACCAAGCAATTTCACCGGTATGTCTGCCGCAACTTGCTGGTAAACAAATTTTGCAGGAAGTGTATAAACAAGAAAAATTAAAACAACAATGAAGAAGAAAGCAATTGCTTGCCAGACTGCGCGCATACTAACCTGCCTTTAAGGTTAGCCTTACATTAACCCGACCAGCCTTATCTGTGCGTTCACTGAACAGGGCTACGACACGAATGCCTTTGGTTTGCTGTAAAGCACCAAGCCATTTTATCATGTCATCAAAGGCAACTTGATCAATCCATACCTGTACTGCTTGCTGGCGATTTTGTTCAACCCGTTTAATTATCGCTCCCGGTAATGCTGCTTTTGCCGAACGATTAATAATACTTTGCATGGCACTGGCGTTAATTGTTTTGAAATTACCACCAGCTTTAAATTTCTTTACCTGTTCTGCAGATTTTAACATCTGCTGATAAATAAGCTGTTGAGATTTAATTGATGCGTTGAGTGCTGCTTGTTTAGCCATTAATGGCTCCCAGACAAGCAGGTATAACGCAATCAATAACAATGCAATAGCGCCGCCGACAACGATCACTCGCTCACGCGGGTTCAAGCCATTGAATGATTGTTTAATATTGTCCGCTATTGCCATTATTGCGCCCTCACTTGAATCAGGCTAAGCAACTTACCTTTACGCTGAGAAGATGACTTCACGTCAATTTGAATACCCGCCACTTTTAACATGGATTCTTTAAGATTTTCGAGTACCTGCAGATCGGCTAATTCAAGTTCCAGATCCACCTTTGAATTCTTGTAGCTCATACTTCTGATTTCAACTGCGGGTATCTTTACCAGCACCTGACTGATTTTTGCCATGAGCTCAAGATAACCATCGGCTCCAGATGCCGCCGAGCCACGCAATGACTTTAATTTAATTGCCATCTGTTTCTGCGGATCACTAACCCGCTTAACGTCCGGGAAGGTTTGTCGAAAAACCTGCTCTATTTTGTTTTTGTAATCCGCCTGAACTGATTTTAATTTCTGCAACTGATAAATATTAAGACCAAATTGCATCACCACTAATATGACTAACAATACGGCTGTTGATAGCCAGCGCTGTCTACCCTTCAGCCAGCGAGTACTTCGAGCATAAGCCCCTTGTCGTAAATTAATGATTTCGTTCAACGTAAAGCCAGCAATCAAGGTTGCCAGCGCATCACCCTGACAGACTTGCGTATTAACCGGTACCGAAAAAGTATTTCTGAACTGCTCAGCAACATTATCTTCTTCACCACCACAATTGGTAAATTGTACTGCATGCGGTTCAACCTCTGCATCAGCCGCATGAGACGCTGCCATCACCGCCAGGTTATCTGCATCACAGGCGAAACCAGTTTGTTCGCCACTACGTACACAGACGATATCTCCCGGCATTTTCAAGGCAGACCAGTCACCGTTAATACGAGGCAATGCCAATGTATCGGGTACTATTACATCTGCTTCAATATCGACCTCTTGAAGTTGTTGCAGCCAGCCTTGTAAACGTTTTTCTGAAACCACGGCGGCAGTTACTTTACCCTCATTATCTTGTTTGCCTATGGCAACCTGCATTGATTCCACATCGTCAATCAATTGTTCTTCAAGGGCATAAGGAACCGCCTGGGCGAGTTTCTGTACGCCCTTAACCGGCACTGTTGCCGCGGCAAGTAAAACATCCACACCAGGAACAAACACCACAACATTCAAATCATCATCCCGGTGTGGCAGCTGCGACAGCTCACCAGACGCTACTTGTTCTGGCAGGCAGCCTGCTTCCGCGCAATATGCCCAGCTGGCTCCCTGTTCATGTAAATGAATATACAAATGCTGCATTTTTATAGTTCTGCCCTGCTGCGTTGAATGACCAGCGGCGGCGTTGTCCCTTTATTATCACGTACAATCAGACTCGTTTCACTGGCATTATAGCGACCTAATTCAACAATTACCCGCGTCTTGAAAAATTGACTCGTAACACTGACACCTTCGACCTTTTTACCCGACAAGGCTTGCTCACCACGAAATTCAGCAATGTCCTGATAACCGGTTTGTGGACGGTTTTTCAGAATAACGCCGGCATCCGCCACTGTTGTGCGCAATATCGCGGCAAGTAACGGCGGATTAACCGTATTAACATTAATATCTACATGCTGTGGCAGTGCTGAAATATAGGGAGAGAGTT